>JAAYZY010000082.1 GCA_012514615.1 Chloroflexota bacterium
CACCTGCTCCAGCTTCAAGGTAGCGATGGGGTCGAGGGCGGAGGCGGGCTCGTCCATAAGTATGACCTCGGGCTGGGTAGCGAGGACGCGGGCCAGGCAGAGGCGCTGTTGCTGCCCCGGCGAGAGGGCCAGCGCCGAACCGTGCAGCTTGTCTTTCACCTCGTCCCAGAGGAACACCCCGTCGAGGGACTCCTGGACGATGTCGTCCAGCCGGTTCTCTCGATCGAGCCCTAGCACCCGGGGGCCGAACGCGACGTTGTCGTACACCGACTGCGGAAAGGGATTGGGGCGCTGGAAGACCATACCCACCCGCTTGCGCAGCCGCACCACGTCCACTCCCGGCGCGTAAACGTTCTCCTCGTCGAGGAGCACGGCGCCTTCCGCGCGGGCGCCGGCGATGGTGTCGTTCATGCGGTTGAGGCAGCGCAACAGGGTGGACTTGCCGCAGCCCGACGGCCCGATCAGCGCCGTGATGGCGTGTTCGCGCACGGGCATGGTCACATCCTTAAGCACCTGGTGGGGGCCGTAGAAGAAGTTGAGGTGCTCGATGGTGATCTTGTTCCGTTGCTCCACTTGTCCCTCGCCGCGGCCATCTTAGCAGAGATGCCCACCGGTCACCAACGATGGCCGCCCATGGGGACGCCGTCTGGCACTGGACAGGCGGCCGCCTCGTGGCATGATTCGCCTGGCCCGGCCGACTCTAAGCGAGAGGGGTAAGACGATGGACGCCGCATCGATGATGGCTGCTTGCGGATTGGAGTGCCTGACCTGCCGGCTCAGGCTGGCCCCCACGGACCCAGCGGCCGCGCAGAGCGTGCTTGCCTGGTTTCGCCATCAGGGGTGGATTGCCGAGGGTGAGGGGATGGCGCAGGTAATGGAGCGCCGGATGTACTGCACCGGCTGCCACGGCAGCCGCGACACCCATTGGTCGGCCGACTGCTGGATCCTGGCCTGCTGCGTTGATCAGCGTGGGCACGTCCACTGTGCCCAGTGCGAGGAGTTTCCCTGCGGGCGACTGGTGGAGTGGGCACAGGGAAACGAGAGCTACGCCGCCGCTCTGGCCCGGCTGAGGGGTCTGCGCTCCAAGGCGGGGTAGTGAGGCGGTCTACCCCGTGCCCCGCTCCCCCGCCCCTGTAGTATGGGCCCTTGTGGCCGTCTCCCCAGGCGCCCACCTCTACCGCGGGGCCAGCGCGAACGTGCGCTCCTCCAGGTGGCTGGGGCCCAGCGTCTGCACCTGGTAGAGCACCGCCCTCCCCAAGCGCTTCTGCAGCTCCGCCCCCACCTGCGCCAACCTCTGCCCCGCCTTGCGCTTCTGGAACAGCGTCAGTTGCTTGCCCGCTTGCGGCGCCAGCGCCTCCGCCCGCACCCCCAACTCCACCACCGGGCCCTCCATCGCCTCGGGCAGGCAGCGTCTCGCGGCGCCCAACAGGTCGGCGGCCAGGGCGCTGGGCTCCTTCAGCGACATCTCCCGCGCCTCCTCCGCCCGCGCCTCCACCCGCCAACTCACCCGCAAGCGGGCGCTCGACCACCCGTCCCGGCGTAGGCCCCGCGCCACCTCCTCCGTCAGCGCCCGGAGCGCCGTCTCCAGGTCGCCTTGAGAGACGAGCGCCGGCTCGTACTGTCGCCCTGCCTCCACCTCCGGCAGCACCAGCGTGCACCGGTAGACGCCCGCCCCTGGGAAGACGGCCGCCCCCTGCGGGTCATTGGCCGCCAACCGCCACGCCTGCAGCCCGGGCAACCCGAACTGGGCCTGCACCGCCACCCGGCCCAGACGCGCCACGTCCCCCAGCGTGTCCAGACCCAGCAGCCGCAGCCGGCGCAGCATCTCCCGCCAGTCCGAGTCCGGCGCCGGCAGCACCTCCAGCGACAGCGGCGCCAGGAAGGCTGCCTCCTTCCCCGGGGCCACCAGGGTCGCCGGGCGGCCGCCGTGCATCGCTGCCATGGCGGCAGCGAAGTGGCCGGCGGCCACGCCCACCTGCGCTTCCCCCGCCGGCGACTCACCGTCCCCCTCCAGCCCCAACCCCCGCGCACCGGCAAAACCTTCCCACTCCTGCATCACCCAGTGCGCCAAGGCCCTCTCGTCGCCCACCAGGCGCTCCAGCCCCCGCGCCTCCATAAAGGCCAGGCCCAGGCTCGGGGCCGAGACCTCCGGCGTCAGGCGCAGCAGGGGGAGCAGGCTCTCCCGGTGCAGCCGGCGGTAATACTCCTCATCGGCGGGCAGCACCGTCGCCTGTGGGCAGAGGGAGAGCGCCCGCGAGAGGAGCATCCCCTCCCGCACCCCCGACCGGGCCGCCAGAGCGCAACCCTCCAGCACCAGCGGCCGCTTGCCGCCGTGGTGGACCACCACCGGCTCGGTGGCCAACTCCGGCCGCCGCCATCGTTCCGCCAGCACCCGGAAATGCGGCACGTACAGACAAAGCACCCGTTCTTGTCTCATGATTCCCCGATGAATGTGGCATGAATGCGATATCTGATCGGCGTGGCTCTCTCACCCCCCGCCATAAACGGCCGGGGCTTCGCCGGCTGCCTCAGCCCGCGAAGGCGGGCTTCGCTAACCCGTAGCCCCGCGGCTTCAGCCCGGGGCGACGAAAGGACAGCCATAAA
>JAAYZY010000083.1 GCA_012514615.1 Chloroflexota bacterium
ACAAGGAGCTGATCCACACCGGCCGCCTGGTGCCGGTCTACCCGCTCACCAAAGGGATCAGCGCCAAGTGGCTGCGACGCCTGATCAAGACGGCCATCGACTACTGGGCCGAGCGGATCGGCGACCCGTTGCCCCAGGCCGTGCGGCAGAGCGCCAGCGTCGTGGACATGGAAAACGCGCTGCGGCAGATCCACTTCCCGGACAGCTGGGAGAAGCTGGAGTCCGCTCGGCAGCGCCTGGCCTTCGACGAGTTCCTCATCATGCAGTTGCGCCTCTTGCTGCAGAAGCGCGCTTGGCAAGAGCAGCCCGGCCGGGCGCTCCGCGTCGAGCCGCGGTGGGTGGAGCAGTTCTTGGCGGCCCTGCCTTTCGGGCTCACCGGCGCCCAGCAACGCGCTCTGGAGAGCATCTGCGGCGACCTGAGAGAGAACCGCCCCATGAGCCGCCTACTGCAAGGCGACGTAGGCTCAGGCAAGACCATTGTAGCAGCCGGAGCCCTGCTCATGGCCGTGGCCAACGGGGGCCAAGGAGCGGTCATGGCTCCCACAGAGATCCTGGCGGAGCAGCATTTCCGCAACCTGTCACAGCTGTTCGCCCAGCCGGCGGTAGCTCAAGCCGTGGGGCTGGATCGCCCCATCCGCCTGGCGCTGCTCACAGGCTCGGTGGCCAACTCCGAGCGCGCCGAAGTGTACCAGGCCCTGGCTGAAGGCTCGGTGGACCTGGCCATCGGCACCCAGGCCCTGATCCAGGAGGGCGTAGCCTTCCGCGACCTGACGGTGGCCGTGGTGGACGAGCAGCACCGCTTCGGCGTCTCCCAACGGGCCAGCCTGCGGCAAAAGGGCTACAACCCCCACGTCTTGGTCATGAGCGCCACGCCGATCCCCCGTAGCCTGGCCTTGACGCTCTACGGTGACCTGGACGTCTCCATCATCGACGAGATGCCGCCGGGTCGTCAGGAGATCAAGACCTACTGGCTGCTGCCCCAAGAACGGGAGCGCGCCTACTCTTTCATCCGCCGCCAGGTAGGCGAAGGACGCCAGGCGTTCATCATCTACCCCCTGGTGGAAGAGTCCGAGTCGATCCAGGCCCGCGCCGCCGTGGAGGACTACGAGACCCTGCAGCGTGATGTGTTCGCCAACCTGCGGGTGGGGTTGCTGCACGGCCGCATGCGCCCAGGGGAAAAGGACGAAGTGATGTCCAGCTTCGCTCGGGGCGAGATCGACATCCTGGTCTCCACCGCAGTGGTGGAGGTGGGCATCGACGTCCCCAACGCCACAGTGATGCTCATCGAGGGAGCGGAACGGTTTGGCCTGGCCCAGCTGCACCAGTTCCGCGGGCGCGTCGGTCGCGGCGAGCACGCCTCCACCTGCCTGCTCCTCGGCGAGCCGGCGTCGGAGGAGGCCCAGGAACGGCTCACCGCCATCGCCCGCACGCAGGATGGCTTCGTACTGGCGGAGAAAGACCTGGAGCTGCGCGGCCCCGGCGAGTTCTTCGGGTTGCGCCAGAGCGGCATGCCCGACCTGCGCGTGGCTCGCCTGGGCGACCTGAAGATCCTGGAGCTGGCTCGCCAGCAGGCCCAGGCCATCCTCGACCGGGACTGGAACTTGCACCAGCCGGAGCACCAGATGCTGCTTGAGCGGGTGGGGCCGCTCCCAGAGACCGACCTGAGCTAGGCTGGGAACGGGTCGCCAGCGACCACAGACCCATGGAGGTTGCCCCATGACGGTAGCGCTGTACCCCGGGTCGTTTGACCCGGTTCACTACGGACACCTGGATATCGCCACCCGCGCCGCCCACGTGTTCGACGAGCTGATCATCGGCGTGTACGATCGGCCCCTGAAGAGCCTCATCTTCTCGGCCGACGAGCGTTGCCAGATGATGAGGGAAACGGTCGGCCACCTGCCCAACGTTCGCGTGGGCCGCTACTCCGGGCTCACTGTGGATCACGCCCGGGCCATCGGCGCGGCGGTGATCGTGCGGGGCCTGCGGGTCATCTCCGACTTCGAGCTGGAGTACCAGATGGCCCTGACCAACAAGAAGCTCCACCCGGAGATCGAGACCGTCTGCCTGATGACCAACCTGGAACACGCCTTCCTCAGCGCCAGCACGGTCAAGGAGATTGCCATGGTTGGCGGCTGCGTCGACCAGATGGTTCCGCCGCACGTGGCCCGGGCCCTGAGCGCCCGTTTCGCTGAACTGGGTGCGCAGACGGGGGACCGGGTGCGCGTGGTATCGGTGCGAGACTAGGCGGCAGGCCAACCGCGGGGAGCCCCTGGGGCACGGGGCAGCGGTGCAGGGAATGAGCACACGCAAGCAGGAGGAGACCCGAATGGAAGAAGCGATGCAGTTGGTGGCCCGCCTGGAGAAGACGATCACAGAAGGGCTGCACATTCCATTCACATCCAGCGTCATCGTGGGCGAAGCCGAGTGCGCAGACATCATCGACCGCCTGCGCACCGTGCTGCAGCAAGAAGAGCGGCGCATGAGCAGCGCGCGCAGCGCCAAGGCAGGCGAGGACGACTCCGTGGTGGTAGGCCCGGTGCGTCCCTACATCCCGCCGGAGTTGGCCGACCACGAACTGCTGCAAGCTGCGCAGGCCCACGCGGAGCAGATCATCACCGAGGCGCGCAACCAAGCTGAGGGGATCAAGGCCGACGCCGATGGCTACATCCTGGACGAGCTTCAGCAGCTGCAAGCCCAGTTGGAAGTGGTGCTCCGTCGGATCAAGAACGGCATCCGCACCATCCAGAAGGAGGGCGGCCTCTCCACTCGGCGGCCCCAGGACCCGCCAGAGACGCCCTAACCCGCTTGCGTGGCCAACCCGCCGCGGCCCCACCCGGCGCGGGGGCAGTGATCGCCTTGCCCTGCCCGTGGGCCGCGGCGCCCCTCCAGCGCCCATCGGCTGTTTGACACAACCCCAGGCTTCCCCTATAATGAAGCGCTGTAGCAGAAGCGAGGACACGGCCTGGGAGTCGCCCGAGAGAGATGCGCTACAACGTTGCCCAACTGCTCCTGGAAGCAACCGGCGCTCAGCGTCGGTATTCTTTTGAGATGCAGCACCCAGACCTCGACCCGCAGCTGGAGCTGGCCGCCCCACTGCAGGGCGAAGTCCTGTTGATGCGCACGCATGACGGCGTTCTGGTTCAGGCCCGTGTGCGCACGGTGCTGCGGTTGGCTTGCGTGCGCTGCCTCGAACCGATGGACGCTGCGGTGGAAGCGGAGTGGAGCGAGGAGTTCCATCCCAGCCTAGATGTGGTCACCGGCCGCAAGCTGGTGGTGGACCCGGACGACGTGGACCAGGGCACACTGATCGACGAACACCACATCCTGGACTTGACAGAGACGGTGCGGCAGCAACTGCTGCTGCAGATGCCCACCCACCCGCTGTGCCGCGACGACTGCCAGGGCCTGTGCCCTGTGTGTGGAGGCAACCGCAACCTGTACGCGTGCAACTGCCAGGACCAAGAGGTCGACCCGCGTTGGGCGGCTCTGGCCCAGGCGTTGGACGAGTCTGACGAACCTGAGTCTGCCTGAGGAGAGGCCTATGGCCCCGCGCGGGGCCTGGTGCGCCTCCCCATCTGCTCATCGAGCCATAGGAGAAGGAGTAGACACCGTGGGAGCTGTACCGAAGAAGAAAGTCGCCAAAGGCCGCCGCGATCGTCGCCGCAGCCAAGATGCCCTGCGCTCTCCGCACCTGGTGGAGTGCCCCCAGTGCCACGAGATGCGCCGTCCGCACCATATCTGCCCCAACTGTGGTCACTATCGGGGCACCGAGGTGATCGAACACAAGGAAGAGAAGTAACCGCCATCTGCGGCCCGCTGCATGCTGCACCCACCCATGACCGACGCTGGGGCCACGACATCCGAGGGAGAGAAACACAGTGATCGACTTCTCGTTGTCGGAAGAACTGCAGCAGCTCCAGCAGGAGGCCCGTGACTTCGCTGCCCAGGAGATCGCCCCGGTGGCCGCGGAGTGGGATCGGCGCGGCCAGGTGCCGATGGAAGTGGTGGCCAAGGCGTTCGCCCAAGGGCTGCTCTACCTGACGGCGCCCAAGGCCTTGGGCGGCCGAGGGTGCTCAGCCTTGGGCAGCGCCATCGCCACCGAAGAGCTGGCCTACGGCTGCGCTGGCATCACCACCACCATCATGGCCAACGGGCTGGCCCTGACGCCGTTGCTGCTGTTCGGCACGGCGGAGCAGTTGGAGCGGTTCGTTCGCCCCTTCTGCGGGCAGCCCCAGCTTGCCGCCTTCTGCCTCACCGAGCGCCAAGCCGGCTCCGACGCCGGCGCCATCGGCGCGACGGCCCTGGCTGACGGCGACGACTACGTCATCAACGGCGTCAAGTGCTTCATCACCAACGGCTCACTGGCCAGCCTCTACACCGTCTTCGCCCTCAGCGATCCAGACCGGGGCGCGCGAGGGGCCTCAGCGTTTGTGGTGCCAGCCGACACCCCAGGCGTCCAGATCACCAAGGTGGAAGACAAGCTGGGCCAGCGCGCCTCCGACACCGCCGAGATCACCTTCACCGACGTGCGGGTGCCCAAGGCCAACCTGCTCGCCAAAGAGGGGCGCGGCCTGCAGGTGGCCCTGAAAACGCTGGATTTCGCCCGCGCCGGCGTGGGGGCCTTGGCCACCGGCCTAGCCCGGCGGGCTCTGGACCTGGCCGTGGCCTACGCCAAGGAACGGCAGCAGTTCGGTCAGCCCATCGCCCAGCAGCAGATGATCCAGCAGATGCTGGCGGACATGGCCACCCGAGTGGACGCCGCACGCCTGCTCACCTGGCGCGCCGCTTGGATGGTGGACCAAGAGATGCGGGTGAGTCGCGAGTCGGCCATGGCCAAGTGCTTCGCCGCCGACACCGCCATGTCTGTGGCCACCGACGCTGTGCAGGTCTTCGGGGGGTACGGCTACATGCGCGACTACCCGGCAGAGAAGCTGATGCGGGACGCCAAGCTCCTGCAGATCTACGAGGGCACCAACCAGATTCAGCGGCTGGTGATCGCTCGCCACCTCTAGCGCACAGGGGGAGGAGCATGTCCAAAGGAGCCACCGCCTTCCTCTTTCCCGGGCAAGGGTCACAGGCCGTGGGCATGGGCCGTGACTTGTGGGAGCACAGCCCCGCCGGGCGAGCCGTCTTCCAACAGGCCGACCAGATTTTGGGCTTCCCCCTCTCCCAGCTCTGCTTCCAGGGGCCCAAAGAGACCCTGGGCGACACGGCCAACGCCCAACCGGCCATCTTCGTGGCCAGCTACGCCCTCTGGCAGGCCCTTCGCGCTACCGGGCACGCGCCGGAGCCGGCCTTCCTGGCCGGGCACAGCCTGGGCGAGTACACCGCTCTGGTGGCAGCCGGCGTCTTGGGGTTCGAGGATGCCGTGAGATTGGTGCGGCAGCGAGGCGAGGCGATGAAGGCCGCCGGGGCAGCCAACCCGGGCGGCATGGCTGCCATCCTGAAGCTGGAATCGGAGGTGGTGGAAGCTTGCTGCCAGCGAGCCCAAGCGGCCACCGGCGGGGTGATCCAGGTGGCCAACTACAACTCGCCAGGGCAGATCGTCGTCTCGGGCGACGCTGAAGCGCTGGCGGCGGCCAGCGCCCTGGCCAAGGAAGCCGGCGGGCGGGTCATGCCCCTGCCGGTGAGTGTGGCCACCCACTCGGCCCTCATGGCCCCAGCACGGCAGGCCATGGCCGCCGCTCTGACCGCCCTGCCCTTGCGTTCGCCAGCCACGCCGGTGGTGGGCAACGTGTCGGCGCGGCTCCTGGAGACGCCGGACGCCGTCCGCCAGGAGCTGCTGGCCCAGCTCACATCGCCGGTGCGCTGGGTCCAGAGCGTGGAGCACATGGCGGCCCAGGGTACCCAGCGTTTGGTGGAGGTGGGGCCGGGCAACGTGCTGACCGGTCTGGTGCGGCGCATCTTGCCTGACCTGGCCGTGCACAACGTGGGCGACTGGGCGGCCGTACAGGCTTGGCAAGGATAGGGAGAGCGGCATGGGCAACCTAGACGGCAAGACAGCCATCGTCACAGGCGCTTCTCGAGGCATCGGCCGGGCCATCGCCCTTGAGCTGGCTCGGCGCGGCGCGGCGGTGGTGGTCAACTACCAAGCCAGCGAGGCCGCGGCCCAGGCCGTGGTGGACGAGATCGTGGCGGCCGGCGGGCGGGCCCTGGCCCTGCAAGCCGACGTGAGCCGCGCTGAAGAGGCCCAACACCTGGTTGAGAGCACCCTGGCCCAGTTTGGCCAAGTCGACATCCTGGTGAACAACGCCGGCGTCACCCGCGACACCTTGCTCATGCGCATGAGTGAGGCAGACTGGGATACGGTGCTGGACACCAACCTGAGGGGCGCCTTCCACTGCCTGAAGGCGGTCGCCCGGTCCATGGTGCGGCGGCGCTACGGGCGGGTGGTCAACGTCAGTTCCGTGGCTGGGCTGGCCGGCAACGTGGGGCAAGCCAACTACTCGGCCGCCAAGGCCGGCCTGGTGGGCCTGACCAAGGCGACGGCCAAGGAGCTGGGGGGGCGCGGCATCACCGTGAACGCGGTGGCGCCGGGGTTCATCGCTACCGACATGACCGCGGCCTTGCCGCAGGAGCTGCACGAACAGGCCGTGCGGATGACGCCGCTGGGCCGCGCCGGCACGCCGGAAGACGTTGCCCAAGCTGTGGCCTTCCTGGCCTCTGATGAAGCGTCGTTCATCACCGGGCAGATCCTCTCGGTGGATGGCGGCATGGTGATGCAGTAGCACGCCGAAAGGCCTGGGTGGAGAAAGGGAGAGAGCGGTTCTTGTGAAAGAGCAGATCGGCAAGGTGACCATCGCCCCTGACGTGTTGCTGACCATCGTGCGGCTGACGGTGCTGGATGTGCCCGGCGTGGCCCATCTCTCCACGCGCTGGCCCGGCGGGGCAGGCCGCATCCTCACCCCTACCCGCTTGACCGAGGGCATCCGCATCGAAGTCACCGACAGCACTGTGGCAGTGGAGGTGCACGTGGCGGTTCACCCGCACGACAACCTCCTGGCCCTGGCCCGCACCATCCAGCAGGAGGTCGCCCGGGCCATCCATGACATGGTAGGCATGACGGTAGGGGCGGTGAACGTGCACATCGAAGACATCATCTTCCCCGCCGTGGGCGACTGAAAGGCAGGCCAATCGGTGAAGCCTCGGCGTCATGCTCGCATCATTGCCCTGCAGGCCCTCTTCGAGGTCGACTGTGTCGGCCACGAGCTGCAACAGGTGCTGCAGCACCGCTTCGAAGACGAGGAGCTGCCTGAAGAGGGACAAGCCTTCGCCCGCAACCTGGTGCAGGGGGTGATGGACCACCTGGCCGAACTGGATCAGGAGATCACCCGCCACGCCACTGAGCGCCCGCTGGAGCAGGCGGCCATCGTCGACCGCAACATCATGCGCCTGGCCGCCTACGAGATCCTCATCGCTCGGGAGACGCCGCTCAAGGTGGTGATCAACGAGGCCGTGGAGCTGGCCAAGACCTTCGGCAGTGACTCGTCGCCTCGATTCGTCAATGGGGTCCTGGGCAGCCTGGCAACCCACGTAGAAGCTGCCGGCGCTC
>JAAYZY010000084.1 GCA_012514615.1 Chloroflexota bacterium
GATCTGGGGGCTGCCCCCGACTTCCGGTGTGCTGCTGCTGATGCGCACCCGCCCGATGTTGGCGCCGTAGCTCAAAGCCGAGCGGTCCACCGTGACGCCGAGAGCTTGTGAGGCCTGTGCAGCCACCGTGCCTGCTGTAGGCGGCACCAGCCGCACATACTTAGCCCCGCCGGTGACAGCGGCTTGCCAGTCCAGGGGCATGGCGTCGGAGACGTTGCCGATGGTCAGGCGCTGCGGCTCCACGGGGTGAAGGTCGTCGATGAGGAACGAGAGCTCCACAGGGCCGACCTGGAGGAGCGGCGGGTCGGCGAGGCGTAGCGCCGCGGCGGCGTTGATGCGGCCGTAGCCCAAGTAGTCGTTGCGCCCGCTGAAGTAGGGCACCAGGCCCACCTTGTCCGCGCTGTCACGGATGAGCGCCCAGACCTCAGCCGAGCTCAGGCCGGGCTTCACCGACCAGAGCAGCCCGGCCAACCCCGAAACCATGGGGGTGGCCATGGAAGTGCCGTAGGCGTAGGCGTAGCCTGAGGCCCGCCAGGTGCTGAAGACCGGTACGCTGGCGGTCCCGCCTGGTGCGGCAATATCCACCGACGGCCCGAAGTTGGAGTAGGCGGCGCGCTGGTCCAGGTAGTCGGTTGCAGCCACGGCGATCACCTCGGGGTAGATCGCCGGGTACAGCACGCTGGCCCCCTGGTTGCCGGTGGCAGCGAAGATCAGGCAGCCCAGCCCGATGGCATAGCTCACCGCGCCTTGCAGTAGGGGCGAATCACTGGGGCCGCCCAGGCTCAGGTTCAGGATGCGCGCCCCCTGGTTGGCCGCGTAGTAGATGGAGTTGATCATGTTGTAGTAGGTGCCGTTGCCGTTGGCGTCCAGCACTTTGAGCGGCAGCAGGCGCGCCCCCCAGTTCATCCCCGCCACGCCGATGCCGTTGTTGGTCATGGCTGCGGCAATCCCCGCGGCGTGGGTGCCGTGGCCGTTGTCGTCTCGGGGGTCGTAGTCGCTGTTGACGAAGTCATACCCCGGCAAGACCTTCGCCGCCAGGTCGGGGTGATCGGGGTCCACGCCGGTGTCGATGACCGCGATGACGACCCCGCTGCCGCCAGTCGCCACGTCCCAGGCCGCGGCCGCGTTCACCGCCATCATGTTCCACTGGTAGGGCCAGTAGATGTCGTTGGGGATGACGGCCATCTGGGTGCGGTAGTTGGGCTCGGCGTAGGCCACGCGAGGGTCGGCCGCCAGCGCTTGGGCCGTCGCCTCTTCGCTGCCCGGCGGCACCGCCAGGAGGGCCAGGCCCGGCCCGGCCCCTTCTTCCAGCACGACAGCGCCCTGCTCAGCCAGGAGCGACGCCTCTGCCGCGCCCACCACGCCTTCTTGCCACTGGATGATCAGCTCGCCGGGGATGTAGGGCGGCAGGCTGGCCTCCTGCCCCCAAGCCGGAGCGGCCGGCAGGCAGCACAAGACCACCAGCCAGGCCGCCAGCAGCCAACGAAGCGGCCACGCCCGCCCTGTTTGCCACTTGCTCATGGGGATTCCACCTTCTTCCATGTCGACACGGACTACACCGTTCTCCCTGCTACTCACTTATGAGACGTCCGAACCGTTCGTTAGGTTTCCCCAAAACGCCTCTTTCAAGGGCTGCCCATCCATCTCGGCGGGCGACGGCAGCCCCAAGCCTGCCAGAAAAGTGGGCGCCAGGTCGGCCAGGGTGGGGCGGGTCAGGGCAGCCCCAGCCCGCACCGCTGGGCCAGCCGCCAGCAGCGTACCGGCCACCCGCTCCGGGCGGTACGGCCCCTCGTGGCCGGCAGCCCACAGCCCGCGTCGAGGCTGCACCGTGGGTCCGTCCGGCGAGACCTGCCCCAGCATGTCGGCGCGGTCCAGGCCGTAACCGGGCTGCAGGGCCAGGGCCAGGTCCGGCAAGCGTTCCAGGGCCGGGCCGCGCCCCACCTCCTCCCGCGGCCACACCGCCTCCACCACCGCCTGGCCGCCGTCCGGGTCGCGCCAGGCCAGCAGCTCTTGGGCCAGGCGTCGGCGCAGCGCTTCGTAGGGGTCGCCGGGCGGCGTCACCCCCAGCGGCTCCCGCCCCTGCACGTTGAGGAAGACGCCGCTGTGGCCGATGCTGGCTGCTTGGGTGCGGGCCCAGTCGATGGCGGCTCGCCCGCCGGGCCCCTCCCGCAGGGCCAGGTAGCCGTGCTGGTGCAGCCAACCGTTCAGCGCCACCCGCGCCCGCAGCGGCTGGATCCCGTGGTCGCTGACCAAGCAGAAGGTCACCCCGGGGTCCAGTGCGGCCGCCAGGTCGGCGGCCAGGGCGTCCAGCCAGCGGTAGGCACCGCGCACCGCCGGGCCCGGGTCCTCTGCGCTGCCCCCCCAGAGGAGGTGCTGCACTGCGTCCAACGTGAAGAGATGGCCCACAGCCAGGTCCCAGTCGCTCTGGGCGGCCAAGCGGCGCAGGGCTTGGGCGCGCTGCTCCCAGGTGCGCCAGGCGTCGGCCGCGAACTGCTCTCGATCCAGGATGCCGGCCTGCAAGCCGTTGCCGTCGTAGGCCAGGCCGAGGGTGGCATAGGCACCGATCCAATCGGCCACCTGGGCGGCGAACTCCGGCGGCTGGCTCAGGGCGAAGGGCGTCTGTCCGGGCGGGTGCTGTACCGCCGTGCGGTAGAGCTCCACCGGTTCTCGCTGCTGCCAGCAGAAGCGGCACATGGCCGCCGCGCCCCGCAGCGTGAAGGGCAGCCAGTCGCTCCAGCCGCCCGGCTCCAGCTCCGCCTGAGCCTCGCCCACCTGCAGGCGCAGGCGACCGCCGGCGGCCTGCAGATGCAGGGTCGGGTCGCCCGGCTGAGGCGGCAAGGCCAAGGGGGCCTGCCAGCCCCCCTCGCTCTGCGGCGTCAGGGGAACGACCAGGCGGCGGTCGGCGGCGGCCCCGGCGCGGCCGAGGCCGGCCTCGGCCGCGTAGAGGGCCGATGTGCCCAGGGTACCCAAGGCATCGGGCACGCCCAGGCCGGCCAGGGAACCGCCGTGGGTCGGCTCCGGCGGGAAGGTGCCCGGCACCCAGAGGAAGTAGCCGACTCGCCCCCTGGCCTGCAGCAGGGCCGGCAACCCCGGTTGCAGGCAGCGGCTGACGTAGCGCGGCGGCGAGCCCGCCTGCGCCTGGTAGAGCCCCAACGCCAGGCGATACTGCCGCGGCTCGCGGATGACGAAATCGACCACGCCGTGGCGGGCCGGCCCGCACCCGGTGAGGAAGGTCGTCCAGGCCACCGGCGACACGGCAGGCAGGGTGGTGCCCAGGGCGCTGAACACGCCGTCGGCCGCCAGCCGGGTCAGGGTAGGGCATGCGCCCTCGGCCATGAAGCGGCGCAGCAGGCGCGGGTCGGCGCCATCGGCTGCCAGCACAAAGAAACGTTGCCTCATGGGGCCATTGTACCACAAGGGGCAGAACTGGGGCGCCGCGACTTGCCACATGACAGAAGAGTGCGATATAATGCTATGCAAGACGCCGAAGGCTCGAGCGAGGAGACCCTGCCCGCGCCTGACCCTGGAATCGTCCAACCGCACGCAAACCATACAGGAGGGACTGCACATGGCGGCAACGGAAAACCAAGAGGCGATCATCGCCCTCCAGCGAGCCATCGACCTAGAGAAGAAGGGGCAGAAGTTCTACAACCAGGCGGCCAAGCAGAGCGCCAACCGCAAAGGCAGCGAGACGTTCCGCTCCCTAGCTGAAGACGAGGTGATGCACGAGCGGGTGCTGACGCGCCAGTTGGATCGCCTGACCCAGGGCCAGGGGTACGCGGCCGTGGAAGGGGCCGACCAGGTGCTGGAGCCCCTGCCGCTGCGGCTGTTCCCGGCAGACGATACCGCCTTCCGCAAGGCGGTGCGCCCGGAAGACAGCGACCTGGACGCGCTGATCTTCGCCCTGCAGATCGAAAACGACAGCTACAGCCTCTACCGCAGCATGGCTGGCAGCACCAACGACCCCACCGGCAAGCGGTTCTACGAGTACCTGGCCGACTTCGAGCGTGGCCACTTCAACCTGCTGATGACCAACTACGAGTACCTTTCGACCACCGGGCATTGGTCGGAATAGGTCGCCCGCCTGGGCTGGCAGAGGAAGGGACGACATGGACGCCAAGGAGATGGCCCTGGCAGCCCTGCGGGTGGCCCTGGCCACCGAGCGGCAGGGCCGGCAGTTCTACCTGGAGGCGGCGGCCAAGACCAGCGACCCCTGGGGCCAGGAGCTGTTCACGCTGCTGGCCGGCGATGAGGTGATCCACGAGCAGATGCTCATGGCGCGCCTGGAGTCTTTGGAGCGTTCAGGCAGTTGGAGCGCTCCGGCAGAGGCCCCAGCTCGCCACCCTCTGCCAGCCGCTGGGCTTCCCATCTTCTCCCGCGAGCGGGTGAGCCAGCACGTCAACGACTACACCTACGAGCTCTCGGCGCTGCGCCTGGCCTACCTCATCGAGATCGATGCGGTGGCCTTCTACCGCCGCGCCGCCGCAGAGACCGCCAACCCGCTGGGCCGAGCCATGTTCGAAGAGCTGGCGGAGATGGAGCGCGAACACCAGCGCGTGCTGGAGGGCGAATACCGTTTCCTGGCCGACCAGTTCAAAGACCAGATGGGCTTCGCCCCGTTCTGAATCGGTGCAGGAAGCGCCCAGGGGCCCCACCGCCCCTGCGGCACGGGAGGCATTCGCCATGAAGAAAGTGAAGATGTTCGCCCTAAGCACCTGCGGCTGGTGCCGCAAGACCAAGAAGTTCCTGGACGAGCACCAGATCGCCTATGAGTTCGAAGATGTGGACCTGCTAACCGGCCCAGAGCGGGCCCGAGCCCTGCAGGAACTGACGCAGTGGAACCCCAACCGCAACTTCCCCACCGTGGTAGTAGATGACAAGGACGTGGTCGTTGGCTTCGACGAAGACCGCCTGAAGGAGGTACTGGGGCTGTGAGCGGGCATTCGGAACAGGCGCGCCGGCTCCGGGAGCGGCTGAAGCGAGAGGCTGAAGCCGCCGGCTACTTCATCAACCCCGACACCGATTTCGTGCTGGACCTGATGCAGGGGCTGCTGACCAACGAAGCGCGCTTGGGCTACTGGGCCTGCCCGTGCCGCCTGGCCGACGGGGTCCGGGAAAACGACCTGGATATCATCTGCCCTTGCGATTACCGCGACCCCGACCTGGAAGAGTACGGGGCCTGCTACTGCGCGCTCTACGTCTCCGAGGCCATCGCCCTGGGCCAGGCCAAGGCGCGTTCGGTACCCGAGCGGCGGGGCAGCCGCCCCCAGGCCGCCCCGGCGGAGCGGCACGCAGAAGAGCTGGTGGGCTTCACGGCGGCCGGGCTGCCGGTGTGGCGCTGCAAAGTCTGCGGCTACCTGTGCGCCCGCCCGCAGCCTCCGCTGAAGTGCCCCATCTGCAAGGCCGACAAAGACCGCTTCGAGCGTTTCCCATGATCTGACGGCCCGGCAGTGCGCCGGGGGAGCCTCGACGCATCGCTGGACCAAGCCAGCCGAGCGACAAGGAGGCGTGACCATGCTGCCGGTGGACTTCCCCGTGTTGGGGCGTTCAGGAATCATCGCCTTTTTCGCTCTGGTGCACATCATCTTCGCCAACGTAGCCTTGGGCGGCCCCATCATC
>JAAYZY010000085.1 GCA_012514615.1 Chloroflexota bacterium
AACGAGGGCGTGTCGTTCAAGCACAACCCTGAGTTCACGCAGCTGGAGTTCTACGAGGCGTACGCGGACTACCACGCGGTGATGGAACGCGCTGAAGAGATGCTGGCGTTTGTGGCCCAGAAGGTGTTGGGCACGTTGCAGGTGCAGTACCAGGCCCACGTGATCGACCTGACGCCGCCGTGGCGTCGCATCTCCATGCGTGAGGCGATCCGCGAGGCCACCGGCATTGATTACGAAGACTACCCCACGGCGGAGGGGCTCCTGGCGGCCATCCAGCGCGTCGGGGGGCGGGCCGAGCCCAAGAGCAACCGCGGCAAGCTCATCGACTACCTGCTGGGTACTTTCGTGGAACCCCATCTGATTCAACCCACCTTTGTGTTGGATTACCCGCTGGAGATGTCGCCGCTGGCTAAGAAGAAGCCCGGCGATCCGCAGACGGTGGAGCGCTTCGAAGGGTTCATCGGCGGCATGGAAGTGTGCAACGCCTTCAGCGAGCTCAACGACCCGGCGGATCAGGAGCAGCGCTTCCTGGATCAGGGGCGGGCCTACACAGCCGGCGATGATGAAGCGCACCAGATGGATGAAGACTACTTGTTGGCCATGAGCTATGGCATGCCGCCCACCGGCGGCTTCGGGATGGGGGTGGACCGGCTGATCATGTTGCTGACCGACAACCCCAGCATCCGGGAGGTGATCATCTTCCCGCATCTGCGGCCGCGGGAGCGCGATTGAGCGCCTGCGCCGCCAGCAGACACGGAACTTCGCCACGCGCCAGCCTTCTGTCCATCAGGTCTGGCGCGTGTCTGCTATCTGCGGCCGGTGGCCGCGCCAGCCTTGGGGGCCAGAAGGGGGGCGAGATGGAGGATCGGGCACAGACGGGCGCGCCGCCAGCCAGGTCGGCGGCCACGGTACTGGTGATCGAAGACGAGCTGGGGATGCTGGAGATCCTGTCGGTGAACCTGCAAGCTTCCGGGTTCCGCGTGGTCACAGCCAGCGATGGGGTGGATGGTTGGCAAGCCTTCGAGCGAGAGCAGCCCGACCTGGTGCTGCTGGACTTGAACCTGCCCCGCGTTTCGGGGTTCCGGCTGTTGGAACTGTTCAAAGGGCCAGCCGGCGATCCGGGGGTGCCGGTGGTGGCTCTCACCGCGCTGGACTTCGTGGAGGCAGAGGAGCTGGTGCGTCTGGGGCTGGATGGGTTCATCAAGAAGCCGTTCGAGCCCAAGGAGCTGGTGGAGACGCTCCGCCACGTCCTGGCGCAGCGGCGGTAGGGGGACCTTCGGCATGACGGACCAGGGCGTTCCCTCGGCCTCCGCGGCCCCAGACGCGCTCCAGGTGGTGCGGCGGCTGGCGCTGGACCTGCTGGCCACCTCCCAGCCATCGCAGACGCTGGAGGTGGCTGCCCGGCAGGTGCGGCGGCTGCTGGGCGCGGATGGGTCGCTCATCGCCCTGCGC
Organism: Chloroflexota bacterium; assembly: GCA_012514615.1. The sequence continues at coordinate 1,453 of JAAYZY010000085.1, forward strand.
AGCGCGCCGCAGGGCCCTCTGACGCCCACTGCCTGGGATGGCCTGGGTGAGACGCTGGCCGTGGATCTGCGGAGCGGGCCGCTGCTGGGAGACGCTCTGCTGGCGTGGCGGGCGGCAGAGCGAGCGGAGACTCAGGGTAGCGTGGTCGTCCTGGAAGGCGCTGCGGCAGGGTGTTGGGGCGTTGTGCTGGCGGCGCCCCTGCGCCGACGCAAAGAGGCGGTGGGGGTTATGCTGCTGTTCTTCACCCAGGCGCGGCGGGTGGACCGGCAGGCCATCTACGCCTTGGAGAGCTCGGCGGCCCTGGTGGCAGCCGCTCTGGACAACGTCCGTCTCCTGCGGCAAGAGCGAGAACGCCACCGGCAGACGGCCATCTTGCTGGAAGTGGCCCACGCGGCCACTTCGGCTAGAGCCTTGGAGGTGGTGCTGCAAGAGGTGGCCGAGAAGACGGCTCACCTGGCCCAGGCCGATCGCTGCAGCATCTTCCTGCTGGGGGAGGATGGCGAGACGCTGCAGCCCTCGGCCCTGAGCGGCGTGGCCGCGGAGTTCTTGGCTGAGTGGCGCAAGTTCCCCCTGCGCCTGTCGGAGGAGCCGCTCTCCCGGGAGGCGTTGGAGCACGGCCAGCCGGTGGTGGTGACGGACCCGCAGTCGGACCCCCGCACCGACAAGGGAGCAGTGGACCTCTTCGGCGACCGTTCGTTGGTGGTGCTGCCGTTGCTGGGCCGAGAGCGCCGTCTGGGCACCCTGTTCCTCAACTGGGTGCGCGAGCGTCGGCTGCTCTCACCGGGCGAGTTGCAGATGGTGGGCGCCATTGCCGCACAGGCCACGGTGGCCATCGAGAACGCGTGGCTCCACGCTCAGGCGCAGGAAGGACTGCAGGAGGTCCGCTCTGCCTACCGCCAGCTACGGGCTCTGCAAGAGACCGCCTCGCTGCTGTCGTCGACGCTGGACCCCCAGGAGGTGCTGGACCGCATCGTCTGGGGGGTGGTGAACGGCCTGGGGTACGACATGGCGGCCTTGGCGGTGCTGGATGAAGCGGCCACGACCCTGAGCTTGGGCGCCATTGCCGCCGCCCCCCATCTGCTGGACCTGACGGCCCTGTTGAGCGGCATGACCCTGCAGGATGCCCATCTGCCTCTTTCGGTGACGGACAACCTGGCGGTGAACGCCGTGCTCTTTGACCGGGTGCAGGTGACCCAGCGGCTGCCTGAGGCGGTGGTGCCGCTGGTCTCCGAAGCGGTGGGGGAGGCGCTCCAGGCGGCTAGCGGCCTGCGCTGGTTCGCCATCATCCCCTTGTCGGCCCGGGGCGAGAAGGTGGGGGCGTTCTTCGCCGCCAGCCGTCGCGACGACGTGGGGGCTCGCGAGCTGGAGGCGCTTCAGGCCTTTGGCGATCAAGGAGCCATGGCCATCCACAACGCCTGGCTCTATGCACGGGTTAGTCGCTCGCAGGCTCAGTACCGCGATCTGCTGGCCGAGACGCAGCGTAAGAGCCGCCAGTTGCAGTTGGCCTTTCGCCAGCTCAGCATGAGCCTCGCTTCGGCGCCGGACCTGGACGACACGCTGCAAACCGTGGCGGGCCTGGCGGCGGAGCTGCTGGACGCTGACTTGTGCGCCCTCTGGCTGCCGGACCGAGACCTGCCCGGGCACCTGCTGCTGGCGGCGGTGCATGGCCAGGCCATGTCCATGGACAACCTGGAGACGTTGCGCCCTTGGGTGGAAGGGGTTCTTCGGCGTGGACGGCCGCTGCAGAGCGACCGGTTGGCTGGTTCCCTGGTCGCTTGCCGGCCGGGTGCGGAGGAGGCGCCGGCCGGTCTTCTGTGCGTGCCGCTGGCGCTGCGCGACGAGACAGTGGGGGTGCTCTGCCTATGTCGACGGCGCACCTCGACCTTCTCCGCAGAAGAAGTGGCCCTCTCGTCCAGCTTCGCCCAGCAGGCCGCGGTGGCCATCGAGCGGGCCCGGCTGTTTGCCTCGGTGGTGCAAGAGAAGCAGGAGGTGGAGGCGGTGCTCCGCCACACCGCGGATGGCATCATGATCATCGGCCCGGACGGCCTGGTCACCGGCGTCAACCCGGCGCTGGAAGACCTGCTGGGTCTGCCAGAGGCGGAAATCGTGGGGCGACCTTGCCGAGAGGTCTTCTGCCCCCAAGGCGAAGAAGCGGGACCGGCCTGCCCCCTGTGTGGGCCGCTGCAGGCCGACGTGGACACCTACCGCGAGCAGAGCCTCTGGGACACCCGGGGGCGCAAAGTGCCAGTGGGCATCACCTACGGCTTGGTGCGCGATGACACTGGCGCTCTGGTGCGCCTGGTTGCCGTGATCCGAGACATCAGCCGCCAGCAACATCTCGATCGGGTGCGTTCCGACTTCGTCTCCGCCGTCTCCCATGAGCTGCGCACGCCGTTGGCGCTGGTCAAGGGGTATGCGGCGACGCTGCTGCGGGAGGACCTGACACTGCCTCGGGAGACGCAGACCCATTTCCTGCGCCAACTCGATGGCGCCGCCGACCGACTGGGGCGACTCATCGACGATCTGCTCACCGTCTCCCGTCTGGAGTCAGGGGGCATGGAGATCGATGCCAGCCCCATGGACCTTCGGCTGCTGATCCTGGAGATCGTCCAGGAGATGCAGCAGGTGACCCGCTGCAGCCTGCAGGCGGCCATGCCTCAAGAGCCGCTGCCGGTCTGGGCTGACGCCGGACGGCTGCGGCAGGTGCTGACCAATCTCCTGGGCAACGCGACCAAGTTCTCTCCTCCCGATGGAGTGGTGACTGTGGGGGCCGCAATAGACGAAGGCTCCGCCGTGCATGTGTGGGTGCACGACCAGGGCCTGGGCATCCCCCCTCAACACTTGAGCCGGCTGTTTGAGAAGTTCTACCGGGTGGAACGGACGGTGCTCCAGCACGCGCCGGGGCTGGGCTTGGGCCTCTACATCGCCAAGAACATCGTGCAGGCACACGGTGGCGAGATCTGGGCCGAAAGTGAGCCGGGCCAGGGCAGCACCTTTCACTTCCGCTTGCCCAGCGAGCACCCTGGGCAGGGCGATGCGCCTCAGCCCGACCCCCCGGCCTGACGGTCTCTGCGCCGTAGCT
>JAAYZY010000086.1 GCA_012514615.1 Chloroflexota bacterium
ACAACGCGGCCATGTTGCCGGTGAGCAGGCTGTTCAGCACATAGAAGTTGGAGACGAAGTTGGCCACCGGGAGCATCCCGGCTGCCCAGGTGCCGGCCCAGCGGCTCTCCAGGGCGTAGTGCTCCGTCAGCGGGATCAGCTCCACCCCCACGGTGAGGCGCATGGAAGGCGGCAGCAGCGGCAGCTTGAACCCGAAAAGGAACTGCAGCACCAGCCCCAGCCAGAAGACCGGCATGGAGACGCCCAGCAGGGCGGCGACCATGGTGAGCAGGTCGGCGGAGGTGTTGTGGCGGTAGGCGGCGACGATCCCCGCACTCAGGCCAAGGACGCAGGCCACCAGCATGGCCCCCAGGGTCAGCTCGATGGTGGCCGGCAGCCGCTGCGCCAGCTCCACCGCCACCCACTCGTTGGTCTTGATGGCCCGCCCCAAGTCGCCCTGCAGCAAGCTCTGCAGGTAGCGCAGGTACTGGGTATGCAGCGGGTCGTCCAGCCCCATGCGCTCGCGGAAGCGGGCCACCTGCTCTGCGGTGGCGTGCTCGCCCAGCATCACCCGCGCCGGGTCGCCCGGGATGAGACGGATCAACGAAAACGTGATGATGGAGATGCCCAACAGCACGGGCACCAAGAGCAGCAGGCGGCGGGCAAGGAATCGGGTCACGGCTTGTCTCTCCCTCTGCTGGCGCGACCGAAGTAGCCTCAACAGCGAGGGCAGGGGGCGCTGCGCCCCCCGCCCTCCTTCCTGTCGGCTTCGTTCCGCAGGCTGGCGGCCAGACCTTCGGTTTGGGCCGCCAACCCGAGTTGGGGGCCGGCGGAGCTACTCGCTCTTGAAGTCCCCCAAGAAGTAGGGCCAGTAGTCGAAAGTGGTGGTGTGGCCCACATGCCAAGGGTGATTGGCGTCCCAGAGCCGCTCGAAGTTGGTGATCACCACATCGGCGTTGAAGTCGGCGCCGTCGTGGAACTTGACCCCCTGGCGCAGGTAGAAGGTGAACGTCGTCAGGTCAGGGGAGATCTCCCACCGTTCGGCCAGCGAGGGCACGATCTCAGCGCCGCCCTTTTCATAGTCCAGCAGCCCCTGGAAGATCTGCTTGCAGACGTAGAACGACTCGCCGTCGGTCTCGTCGGTGCAGTCCAGGCCCACCGGGTCGTCGTTGCGTGCGATGATCAGGCGGTCAGCGCCTTCCACGGTGACGGTGTCGAAGTCTTCCTGGCTCAGGGGGCTGGGCAGCAAGCCCTGCACCGTCTTCTTGAAGGCCATGGGCTGGCCGGCGTGGGCGACAGGCACGGCCGGCACGTTGTCGTGGATGAACTGGTTGGCCTTGTCGTAGAGCGCCTGGCGCTGAGCCTCGTCGATGGAGCCGGCCGCGTCTTTCAGCGTGGCCAGCAGCTCGGGGAAGTCGTTGGGGTCGCCGAAGCTGTCGTCGGCCCCGGCGCCGAAGAAGACGTCCACAAAGTTGGTGGGGTCAGGGTAATCGGCCAGCCAACCCAGCATGAACATGTCGAACTCGCCGGCGGCGGCCTTGTCCAGGTAGGTGCCCCAGTCGTACTGGACGATCTCCGCATCGATGCCGACCTCCTTGAGGTTGGCCTGGATCGCCTCGCCGATCTTGTCGGGCACGGGGAAGTAGCCGCGGGAGACGGGCATGACCGCCAGGGTGGTCTTGAAGCCATCCGGGAAGCCAGCCTTGGTCAGATACCCTTTGGCCTTGGCCACGTCGTGGGGCCAGTCTTCCAGGCCGTTGGTGTGCCCGAAGACGGCCGGCGGGATGAACTGGCTGGCCGGCTC
>JAAYZY010000087.1 GCA_012514615.1 Chloroflexota bacterium
CCGACGCCGCCGAGGTGTTGCCGTAGCGATCCAGGTTGACGAAGAACCGCTCCTCCGGCAGCCCCAGCTTCTTGGCCGCCGCTTGGATGATGCGTACGTTGGCCTGATGGGGGATGACCAGGCTCACTTCGGGCAGGGTCCAGCCGGCCCCTTGGAGCACCTCGTGGGTGGCCCGGGCCATGACGCCGGTGGCGAAACGAAAGACCTGGCTGCCGTTCATCTTCAGGAAATGCTGCCCCTCGGCCACCGTATCGTGGCTGGCCGGGCGTCTGCTGCCGCCGGCCGGCAGCTTCAACAGGTCGCCGCCGGAGCCATCGCTGCCCAGCACCGTGGCCAAGACGCCGCAACGCTCGCTGCAGGCGCTGAGCACCACAGCGCCAGCGCCATCTCCGAAGAGAACACAGGTGTTGCGGTCGTTCCAGTCGGTGATGCGCGAGAGCGTCTCCGCGCCGATGACCAGGGCGTGCTGCGCGCTGCCGGCTTGGATGCTGTCGGCCGCCAGGCGCAAGCCATACAGAAAGCCGGAACAGCCTGCGCCAAGGTCGAACGCGCCAGCGTGGGTCGCCCCCAGACCATCCTGCACCAGGCAGGCCGTGGCCGGGAAGGTGTAGTCCGGCGTGGCGGTGGCCACGATGACCAGGTCGAGCTGGGCCGGGGAGAGGCCAGCCACGCGCAGTGCGGCCTGCGCCGCCCGCAGGGCCAGGCCCGCGGTGCTCTCTCGATCGCCGGCGGCGATGCGCCGCTCGCGGATGCCGGTGCGCGAGACGATCCACTCGTCGGAGGTATCCACCATGGCTGCCAGGTCGTCGTTGGTCAGCACGCGCTCCGGCACGCACAGGCCCCAGCCGACCACCTGGGCATAGGGGCGACCACTGCTCACGGCAGCCGCCCGAAGAGCAGCGCGGCGTTGTGCCCTCCAAAACCGAAGGAGTTGGACATGACCACGTCCACCCGGGCTGGCCGAGCCTGATTGGGCACGTAGTCCAGGTCGCACTGGGGGTCAGGCATCTCTTGGTTGATGGTGGGCGGCAGCACCTTGTGCTGCAAGGCCAGAACGGAGACCACCGCCTCCACCGCGCCGGCTGCCCCCATGAGGTGGCCGATCATGCTCTTGGTGGAGCTCACCGCCAGGCGATAGGCGTGGGGTCCGAAAACCGCCTTGATAGCCCGCGTCTCGGTCAGGTCGTTGAGCGGCGTGCTGGTGCCGTGGGCGTTGATGTAGCCCACACACTCGGGGGGCAGGTTGGCGTCTTCCAGGGCGCTCTGCATGGCACGTGCAGCCCCGCGGCCATCTTCTTCCGGGGCGGTGATGTGGAAGCCATCGTCGGAGTTGCCGTAGCCCAGAACCTCGGCGTAGGTTCGGGCCCCGCGGGACCGGGCTTGGTCCAGCCGCTCCAGCACCAGCACGCCGGCCCCCTCGCCAGGCACGAAGCCGTCCCGTCCGGCGTCGAACGGCCGGCTGGCGGCAGCGGGGGCCTCGTTTCGCCGGCTCATGGCCCCCACGTTGTCGAAGCCGGCGATGGCCAGGCGCACCAGGGCCGCCTCTGAGGCCCCAGCGATCATCACATCGGCCGCGCCACGGCGGATAATGGCTGCGGCCTCGCCCACAGAGTGGCCGCCGGTGGCGCAGGCCGTGGCCAGGGCCAGGTTCGGGCCGCACACCCCCAGCAGGATGCTCACTTGGGCCGCAGCCGCGTTGAGCATGAGCGCTGGCACCGTATAGGGGCTGATGCGCCGCGGCCCGCGTTCCCGCAAGGTGTCGGCCTGCTCCAGCAGGGTGCCGACGCCCCCGATGGCGGACCCCAACACCACCCCTACCCGGTAGGGGTCGTGGCTATTCACGTCGAGTCCGGCGTCGACCACTGCCTCTTGTGTCGCCGCCAAGCCCAACTGGGCGAAGCGATCCATCCGCCGCGCCTCCCGCCGCTCCAACACCTGGTCGGGATCGAACCCTTTCACCTGGGCGGCGATCTGCGTTTTCAGGTCGACGGCGTCGAAGGCCGTAATCGGCCCGACGCCCGACTGGCCCGCCAGCAGGGCCGCCCAGGTGCTGGGCGCGTCGAGCCCCAGCGGGGTGATCATCCCTACTCCCGTCACTACCACACGCTGCGCGTCGGTGCGTTCCAATGCTGCTCCTCCCATCGCCCCAGAAGGTCGCGCCAACCATCGGCGCGGGCTACGAGACCTATAACCCGCACGGCGGCAAAACGACGCGCTGCGGCGGCCAATTGGCTTCGCCTGGCGCGGCCTCGGGTCCTCCACTGGCCCCGGCGCGCCGTATCCCCTGGCCGTCGCCCCCCTCCTTCGAGAAAGCCAGCGTGCGGAGCTTGCCCACTGGCCTCCAGGCGCCCGTGTTGCGCCCTCGCCCCCTTCCGTGCTACAATGCCGCCATCAGGCCGGCAGCAGTGCGGCGCTCCTACCCGCAACACGTACGACGCTCCCCCAAGGCAGCAGCAAGTGGGACAGCCTCGGCGCGGCGCATGACACGGCCAGGCGCCTGGAGGTATGCTGTGTTCGGTATGAGCGACAGATCCCTTGGCTCCACCCTGTGGGGCACGCCTTATCGGTGCGGGCGACTGCGGCAGACGGTGGGCCCGGCCAACCTCGTTGTGGCCCCGCTCGCAGCGCCGCCCTCCGCCGCCCCGGCTGCGGCCCAAGCAGGCGAGCCAGACAGCATCGCCTTCGTCAGCGGCCCTGCCTTCGCCGTCGGCCCCAAGCCCCACCAGGCCGCGGCCGCCGCCTATAACGGCGATGGAACCTTTGGCTGCGCCATCGACATCCCAGTGGGCGAATAGCCTTACGCCGTGATGCTTAGCGACTTCGACCGGGATGGCGACACCGATGTAGCGGTGAGCAACCACAATGCGGGCACGGTGCAGATCCTGTTCAACCGGGCCAACTGCCGGCAGATCCTGCCCATCATCCTGCGGAGTCTCCAGCCTGGGCCGCACCGAGATACACGCCGTTCACTCAACGCCGCCACGGCAACTTGAACATCGGCCCACCGCGTGCTACAATACCGCTGCCTCGGAGCACCAGCCAGGCGACTCGTCGGCATCACACTGGATGGAAGTCACCCGATACCCACACCAGAAC
>JAAYZY010000088.1 GCA_012514615.1 Chloroflexota bacterium
AAACCGCTGTCTGCCAGACCATGCCGATCATCAGAGTCAGCCAGTAGACGAGCGCAGCAGGGATCTGGATCTGGTTGACCACCATCGGGGCGACAAGCCAGGCCAGCAACGCCATGGGGATAGCCGCCACTACCCAGAGCCCGATGATCTGTGCAAGAGTGAACGGCGTTTTCTCTAGATTGTTGACTGGAGCAAGGCCAACGGACACAGAGCGACTCTGTTCAGATTCAGCGTGAGTCATTGCCATCGTCTCCTCGTTGCCTGCTCGATCTACCGTGCATCGCAACTGCCCATGAACACCAACGGAGCCTCACCCGACGGCGAAGCGCTCGCGGTTCAACGTTCCATAGGTGCCCTGCAGCGAGTGGTAGATCTCCTTGTACGCGCCGTAGAGGGTGTCGTAGACGGGGCGCGTGTCGGGGTTGGGCTCGAAGACCCGTTCTGGTTTGATGATGGCGTTGAGGGCGGCGAAGTCGGGGTAGATGCCCAGGCCCACCGCGGCGATGAGGGCGCAGCCCACCGCCCCGGCGATCTGGGGGTTGGGCACCGGCTCGATGCGCTTGCCGGTCACGTCGGCCATGATCTGCATCCAGGGGTTGCCCCGGGCTCCTCCGCCGATGGCCCGCAGCCGGTCTTGCTGGAAGCCGTAGGTGGACGACATCAGTTCGGTGACCCAGCGCACGTTGTAGGCCACGCCTTCGTACACGGCCCGCAGCATATGCTCGCGGGTGTGGTTGTAGCTCAAGTTGACGAACGTGGAGCGCACGAAGAGGTCCGACACTGGCGTGCGTTCGCCGTAGAGCCAGGGGGTGAAGATCAGGTAGTCGGAGCCGGGCGGTACCCGTTCCACCGCGTCATCCATGAGCTGGAAAACGTTGGCGATGGCGGGGTCCTGCTGCTCGTGGCGGTAGAACTGGTCGGCGATCCACTGCAGGCAGGCCCCGGTGGTCTGCATCTCGGCGATGAGCATGTACTTGCTGGGGTCGCCCGACTGGATGGCGGCCATGCCGTGCTTGCCCACCGGGTTCTTGCCGGAGGCCATCACCACCCACCCAGACGTCCCCAGGTAGACGTGCCCCTCGCCTTCGCCCAGCGCCCCCGAGCCAACCACGCAAGAGGGTGCGTCGCCGGCTCCGGCGAAGACTGGCGTCCCTTCCAGCAACCCACAATCGGCGGCAGCCTGGCGGGTCAGGCCGCCTACCCGGGTCGTAGACGACACCGCCGCCGGCAGCTTCTCCCGCGAGAGCCCGAAGAAGCGGATCAGGAAATCGTCCCAGCGCTTCTTGCTGCGGTTGAACAGCCCGGTCACGGAGGCCGCGCTCCAGTCACAGGTCATCTCGCCGGTGGCGCAGCGGAGCAGGTAGCCGTTCACATCCAAGAACTTCGCGCTGCGCCTGAAGACCTCTGGCTCCCTTTGCTTCAGCCAGAGCAGCTTGGGGAGGATGTCTTTACCGGTGAGGGTGGCCCCCACGATCTGGGCGAAGACCCTGGGGCCGCCCAAGCGGGCCATCACCTGCTTGGCCTGGTCCACCGCCCGGCCATCCATCCAGATGATCCCCGGCCGCAGGGGGGCGCCTTGGGCGTCCACCGGCACCACGCCCAGCATCTGCGCCGAGAAGGCCACGCCCAACACCTCCCGCGGCGAGACGCCGGTCTGCTCCAACAGCGTGCGTGTGCTCTTGGCGATGGCCTCCCACCAGGCCACGGGCTGCTGTTCGGCCCAACCGGGGCGCGGGTAGGTGGTGTCGTACGTGGCCATCGTCCGCCCGCGCACCTCTCCTTGGGGCGTCACCAAGACCGCCTTGTTGCCGCCGGTGCCCACGTCGTGGGCGATGATGTACCCTTGCATCCCTACTCCCTTGCGTCTCC
>JAAYZY010000089.1 GCA_012514615.1 Chloroflexota bacterium
CCTTGCCCACATGGGGTACGACGGATTTGTCTCGTTCGAGGTCTTCCCCCGCCCCAGCGCGGCCCAGGCGGCCACAGAGGCAGCCCGGGCCGTCCAAGCCGCTGCGCACCCCCGAAGGCGGCGCTAGCCCAGCAGGGCGAGCCAGCCCCTGCGGCGGCACAGGGCGGGCGGCGTGATGGGGCTTGACGCCCCCATCACTCGATGAGACTGACCGCGCGGTACTGCCACACCTGGCCAGGCGTACCATCGGTGGACCCGCAGGCGGTCATGCAGTCCTGGTTGCAGTTCAAGCGCGCCACAAGCGCCCTTCCGCTCACCGAGGAGGGCCCCCCGCCACCGCCAGGCTTCTCGGGCGTGGCCGTGGGCACGGGCGTGACGCCGCCCGGCCGTCAGCAGCCTGGGGTCAGCCAACCGTTGGGCCAAGACTGTCTCCCCCACGTAGAGGTCGGTGAGGGTGATCTTGCCCACAGCGTCTTCCAGACGGCCCAGCGCGCCCTCTGGGGTCAGGTCTGCAGCACGGTCTTCAGGGCCATGTCGCCGGCCGCCAGGGCAGAGCGCACCGGCACCGAGCGGGCCGCGTCCGCCACCTGCACCTGGGGCACCGCCGACGCCTCCCCGGCCTCCCGTTCTGTGGCCCGGTTCAGGGTAACGGACCCCACAAACCCGGCCAAGAGGGCCACCACCAGCCCCGCCGCCGACCACAGGCATCCCCGCGTCCGTCCCATGTGTGGTCCCTCGCTATTCTCGGAGCATGGTGGCCGTCGTGCGCAGACGGATCACCGGGTTGCCGCCCACCGCCTGGACCATGGCTCCGCTCACCAGGTGCGCGTCGTAGGTCACCTGCACCCGCACCGTGTCGCCGGCCCCGCCCATGGTCACGGGCACCGCCAGCGCCGCCTCGTCCAGCGCCTGGGCCCGATCCATCACCGTGGCCCGCACGTCGGCTTCGGTGGCCGAACGAATGGCTCCCACCCGCACCCCCTCCCGCGCCGCGCTGGAGATGGTGTTGTAGGATAAGATCACCACCCCAGACTCGATGACCGCAAGCGTCAGCAGCATCAGGAGCGGCGCCACCAAGGCGAACTCCACCAGCTCCTGGCCGCGGTTACCCAGGTCTCGGTCGTTTCGTCTGAGCTTCATACACACCGCCATGGGCCCTCCAGGCCATGGGGTCGGGCATTGCCACCCACCATGGGCTGGGCGCCGCTAGAACAGGAGCTCGCCCAGCCAAGCCGTATTCCGCCAGGTCCTGGCCCGCCTCCCGCCTCAGCCAGCGCCAGACCCTCCTGCCGAGTCGTGCAGCCACGATCTCGCCCCCTTGCCCCAGCTGCCCACGTTGACGAAGCCCGCTTGCAGAGTGAAGCCCTGTAGGCGCAGTCCGCTCCCACAGGCTTCACTCACCCCGTCCATTACCCAACGGGCATCAACCGCCCGCGATGCCCAACCGAGCCCCAAGCCCGTTGAAGAACGCAAGCACCTGGTTGCCGAAGAGGGTGACGCCCACCACAGCCACAATGGCGATGAGCGCCACCAACAGGCCGTACTCGGCCAGGTCCTGGCCCTCCTCCCGCACGAAGAGGTTCTTCACCCGCAGATACAGGTACGACATGGTTCCCTCTCCTAGGAATGTCTTTCGGCTTTGTGCACCGCCTTGAAGCCCGGGCGCCCGCCCAGGCGATGGCTCCGCTTCAATGCGCTCTCTTGCCCCGACTTTTCCCCCTTCCCGACACAAGCTGGCAAGGTTGCAGGCAGTTCCTGGGTACGTGGGCTGGGTGTCTCCGCGATGAAGCGAGAGCGAAGAACGGTGTGGAAGATAAGCCCGTGTTGGCCAACTGATCTCAGCATACAGCAGCTCTCGCCCAGAGTCAACGGCTCCGGCTGACAAATAGCTTACGGAGGATCGTAGAAGCCCCTTGACTTACACCGAAAGCCAGAACATACGGGCGAACCGCACGCTGCGCCAAGCCTTGAATCCTCAAGGGTCAACCGATGGCAGGTCTTCCGAGAAACGTTTGAGAAGGATGAATGGGGCATCGGAGTTGGTGTGATTCGAGTATGGCACGGGTTGGGGCCTGAGTCAATGGTTCTCTGCGTTATGTAAACTCAAGAGGAGGCGTTTGGGCGTCCATGCACAGGGACAAGGGAGAATCATGATCGCGCGAAGAATGCCAGCCTGGCGAAGATGCGATACTCTGCGTCGGCTGGCCTTGCGCCATTATGAACAGACCGTAAAGTGGTCGCCCCTGCCGCCGGCCGCTACAGCCGCTTGATCACCGCCGCTGCCGACGCTGCCAGGCAAGCCCCTGCCGCCAGGCGCAGGCCCCAACGGTGCAGCGCCGCCTCTTGCTCCCGCCGCAGTTGCAGTCCGACGCCAGCGGCGCAGAGCACCAACACATGCCCCCCATCCAGCCCGGGGCAGGGGATGAGGTTGGCCAGGCCCAGGTAGAGGGAGAGCAGCGCCGTGGCCTGCAGGCAGGCGGTTGCCCCAGGGTATTCACGCAGCAGAACGGCCGCCGGCAGCAGTGCCAGAGTCAGAAGCAGGCTGGCCAGCGGGCCGCTCAGGGCCAGGAGCAGGTCGTGCCAGAGGGGACGCCTGGCCTGCCTGTGCTCGTCCAGCCGGGCCGGCACCCCCACCGTGACCCCCAGGGGCAGCGCCCGCAGGACGAACTCCGGGGCGCTCTGGCGCTCCCGCCGCCACAGCACCGGCCCCAACCCCACGGCCACTCGCCGCACTGGGATGCCCAACCAGCGCGCCGCCAGCATGTGGCCGCCTTCGTGAGCCGCTGTGGCCGCCGCCAGCATCGCCAGAAGCCCCCAAGCCGGGTACGCCGCGCCAGGCAAGAATCCGTCCACACTGCCCCCCCAAGACCGGCTGATCTGCTTGCACTGTACCGCGGGACGGCGCGGGGTTCCATAGTACTTCGGTACCCAAGCCAGGGACGCGTTCCGGGCGTGCATGGGCCATGGGTCAGTGGTATAATGCAGCGGAGTTCTGGCGCTTGAGGAGGGCCGCGCGATGCTGCAGGTGGAGAACTTCACCCGAGGGGTGACGCTGGTGGAACATGGCCGAGTGGCCAACACGCACTGGGCGCGACTGGTGGGCCTCATCGGCGTGCGGCAGATGGTCCCCGGCGATGGATTGGCCATCGTGCCCTGCAGGTCGGTGCACTGCTTCTTCATGTCCATGCCCATCGACGTGCTCTACGTGAACCGCGAGCACCGTGTCGTGGCCATGGACCACGAACTGAGGCCTTGGCGCATTGGCTCGCTGCACAAGGGGGTGCACTACGTGGTGGAACTGCCTGCCGGCACGCTGGCCCGCACCGGCACGGCCGTGGGCGATCAGTTGCGCGTCGCCGCCGAGGTGCTGGCGAGCTAGCGGGCAGCGGCCCCCTGGGCGCGCCCTCTTTTTACGCGCAACGCCCCCGAACCACACGTGCTGTGGCTGCGGGGGGCGCCGTCAGTGGATGAAGCTACGAGTGGCGACGACTGGACTTGAACCAGTGACCCAGCGATTATGAGCCGCTTGCTCTGCCACTGAGCTACGTCGCCAAAGAACAAAGGTAGCGGGGACAGGATTCGAACCTGTGACCTTCGGGTTATGAGCCCGACGAGCTGCCACTGCTCCACCCCGCATCATTGAGGGCATTATACCCCTTCCAGGACCCTCTGTCAAATCACCCTCGCCGGTCGGGGACTGCGCCCACCGTCTCCCCCCAGAGGTCGTAGGGCAAGGCTTGGGTGATCCGCACTTGCCGGATCTCTCCCAACGGCCACCGTCCCGGCAGCAGCACCCACCCGTCGATCTCTGGGGCATCTCGCCGGCTGCGGGCCAGCGTCAGCTCCTCGCCGGCCCCCTCGGTCAGCACCGGCAGCGTCTGCCCCACCAGGGCCTGATGCCGGCGCAGCGAGATCCCCTGCTGCAGCTCCATCAGGGCGGCGTAGCGCTCCTCCTGCAGCGCTGGCGGCACGTGATCCGGCAGCGCCGCCGCGACCGTCCCCGGCTCCGCCGAGAACGGGAAGGCCCCCACGTGGTCGAAGGACATCTCTTCGACGAACCGCAGCAGGGCGTCAAAGGCCGCTTGGCTCTCGCCGGGGTAGCCTACGATGAACGTAGTGCGCAAGGCGACATCGGGCATGGCCGCTCGCAGCCGTCCGATGAGGCCGCGCACCGCCCGCACATTGGCCGGGCGCCCCATGCGCCGCAGCACCTCCGGGTCGGCATGCTGCAGCGGCAGGTCCAGGTAGCGGCAGACCTGCGCTTGGCCGGCCATCAGGTCGATGAGCCGGTCGGAGACCCGGCCGGGGTAGGCGTACATCAGGCGCAGCCAGGGCAGCTCCGGCACGGCAGCCAAGATCGCCTCCAGCAAGGTCGGCAAGCCGTCGACCTCGCCGCGGTCCCGGCCGTAGGCGGTGGTATCCTGGGCCACCAGAACCAGTTCCTTCACCCCCTGGGCCGCCAGGTCTTGCGCCTCCCGCACGACGACCGAGGTTGGGCGGCTGCGGTACGGCCCCTTGATCCGTGGGATGGTGCAAAAGGCGCAGGCAGCACTGCAGCCGTCGGCGATCTTAAGGTAGGCGCTGGCCCCTGCCGGGTCTCGGGGCCCAGGCACGTCCTCGCCGCTGGAGGCCCCAGCGCCCAGCCACGCCAGGCGAGGCTGCCGCTGCAACTCCTGCAGGAAGGCCGGCGCTTCATGCCAGCGCAGGGTACCCAATAGTCCGTCCACCCCGGGCGCTTGCCCAAAGAGCGCCTGGCCAGCCATCTGCGGCAGGCAGCCGGCCGCCACGATCCGCTGGCCGGGCCGCCGCTGGGCCGCCAGCTCGCTGAGGGCTTGCAGCGATTCGGCTCTTGCGGTGGCCAAGAAGCCACAGGTGTTGACGATAAGGCAGTCGGCGCGGCGGGGGTCCTGCACGATGCGGTGGCCAGCGCGACGCAGCAGCTCCAGCATCCGCTCTGCATCCACGTTGTTCTTGGGGCAGCCCAGGCTGGTGAGATGGATCTTCATCTAGCCCGCCGCGGTCGGCGTAGCCGTGGCCTCGCCTAGCTGCTCGGGGGGCGTCGGCGTCGCTGCGTCGCTGGGCTCAGCGGGGGTTGGCGTAGAGGTCGGCACGCCATCCACCACGAACTCCTTGTGCACCACCTCACCGGCAGCGCCCAAGAAGCCCACGTCCTCGCCGTTGACAGACACCCGCACGCCTCCTCCGTTGCCCAGGTGCAGCTCCACCCTTCGGTCGGCCAGGAACGTCTGCTCCTCCTGCTCGAACATGAAGCCGCGGTAGAGGCGCGCACCATCAGCAACTACCTCCACCCACGAACGCTCCACCACGACCAGACGCACCTCGATCCCAGCCAGGCGGGTCGCCGTGGGCGTCGCCGTGGGCCTGGCGGTAGGACTGTTGGAAGGGCGTGCCGTGGCAGTGGCTGCGGGTCGGGCGGTCGCGGTGACGGCCGACGTGGTTGTGGGGCTGGCGCCGGCCTGCGCCGGGACTGCCGTGACGCTAGGTTTCGCCGTAGGCCCAACGACCGCCGTCGTCGGCGTCGCCGCCGCCAACGTGGCGGTGGCTGCTGCAGGCAGGGGCAGACGGATGACCACCCCTCGGCTCTGCATCCACGGCCCCACGTACTCTCGATAGACCCACCAGCCCCCAACGCCCAGTGCGGCCGCCAGCAGCACCAGGCCCAGAATCAGCCCCAGCTTGGACGAAGGGGCGCCCCCGTCCAGAGGCACATCCAACAAGGGGTAGTCGCCGCGCGGCGCGGGCCGCTGGCTGATGGGCGTAGTGCGATCCAAGCCGCCGGGAAGCAGCGCCAGGGCTTCTTCTGGGTTCAAGCCCAGGTACTGGGCATAGTTGCGCACGAAGCCGCGCACGAACGACGCACCGGGAAGGGCGTCATATCGGTCCGTTTCCAGCGCCTCCAGGTAGACGCGCCGGATGCGAGTCACATCCTCCGCTTCGGCCAGCGAGACGCTCTTCGCCTCGCGTGCCTGGCGGAGCCTGGTGCCTAGGGTTTCGGTTGTCATGGCGTGGGTATCGTCCTTTTCGGGCATGGCCAGACTATACCCGCGAGGGGCCCAAAAGTCAAACGTTGCCCCGGCCGTCTACCAGTCCAGTGCGCCCCAGCGAGGCCAGGTCGCCGCGCCGCCGGCCTCCCTGTCCACCGTGGAGACGTCTCCCTGCACCTTCGGGTTCCCTGACTAGATGATCCCTTCCGCTGGTCGCAGGGATCACGCGCAGCGGGAGCCGCACGTGACTGTTCAGAGTTTGGTGATTGGAGGGCGGAGGGCAGGAGGGGAGAGTGGTGGAGAGGGGGCGTTAGGCGATGATGGAGGCGAGGTCGGCGCCGCGGGCCAGGTGATTGCCAGCCCAGACC
>JAAYZY010000090.1 GCA_012514615.1 Chloroflexota bacterium
CCAAGCTGGCGGCCCTGGCGGCGATCGTGGCGGGCTACGCCCTGGGGGCCTACGCCCTGGTGGCCAACCCGTTCTTCTCCGGCATGGTACGCATCCAGGCCGACCGCGGCCACCGGGTGGTGACTGGCGGCCCCTACCGCTGGGTGCGGCACCCCGGCTACCTGGGGGCGCTGGTCACCTTCCTGGCCACGCCGGTCTTCTTGGACTCGCCGTGGGCCTTCGTGCCGACGGCGTTCTTGGCGGTGGTGTTGGTGGTGCGCACCCACTTGGAAGACCGCACCCTGCAGCAGCAGTTGGCCGGCTACCGGGAGTACGCGGCCCGGGTGCGCCGCCGCCTGCTGCCCGGCCTGTGGTGAAGGGGCGTCGCCCGCGGCCGTCTGGGGTGAGGTGAACAGCCCCAGGGAGGTTGTGGAGCCATGGGAACCGATCGCTCGCGCTTAGCCAAGCGCCGCGCCGTGGTCGTCAGCATGGCGCTGCTGATTGCCCTGGCCCACATTGTGGACATCCGCAGCCGCCTGCAGGGGGTGTGGTTCAACCTCTACCCCAGCTACTTCTCGGATGTCGTCCTGCCCTTTGCGTTCTACTTCCTGCTGGTGCAGGTGGAAGGGCCGAAGGGGCCGCTGCTCAGGCATTGGGCGGCGAAGGCGGCGGTGGCCTTCGTCACCCCGGCCCTGGCCGAAACCTGCCAGGGCTTCGGGATCCCGGTCTTGGGTGCCACCTTTGACCCGCTGGACTACCTCATGTATGCCCTTGGGGCCGGGTTGGCCGCCCTGGTGGACGTGCAGGTGTTCTCTCGTATGTTCAGCTTCTGGCGGTGGGAGGGGAGTGACTGAGATGGAAAAGAAGCGCGTGCCCCCCGCATCGGTGGACGACTACATCGCCGGGTGCTCGCCCGAGGTGCGGGAGACGCTGCAGACGCTGCGCCGCACCATCCGCCAGGCTGCGCCGGAGGCGGAGGAGCGGATCAGCTACGGCATGCCCACCTTCGCCCTGCACGGGAACTTGGTGCACTTCGCGGCCCATCCCCACCACATCGGCTTTTACCCGGCGCCCAGCGGCATCGAGGCGTTCCGAGTGCGCCTGTCGGCCTACAAGGGCGGCAAGGGCTCGGTGCAGTTCCCCGTGGGCCAGCCCCTGCCCTACGATCTGATCGCCGAGATCGTCCGCTTCCGGGTGGCCGAGAACATCAAGCTGGCTGAAGAGCGGCAGGCGAAAGCCAAGCGCCGCCGTTAGGGCCCCGCGGCCGCGGGCACGCCCTTGGGTGCGGGGGGCATGGCCAGGCCATGAGCGTCCCGCAACAAAGAAAGGAGCCTTCCCTATGCTAAGCCGTTTCCAGAACCTCTTCGGCCGCAAGAAGGCGCCGAGGCCCACCTTCACCGAGGAGCAGTACATCGAGTTCCAGGCGAAGAAGGAACAGGGGCTCCAGAGAGTCCTCGGCGAGATGTACCACTTGGTGCAGCACGCGATCTTGCCCTTCCAGGTAGGCGGTGCGGTGGATATGTACTACTTCCCAGATGCGCTCGATGGCACCGCCTTCGCCACCATGGAGCTCATCGAACCGGACGGGTCGGGGCCCAAACCTTCGCGAATCGGCGCCTACGAGCTGGTGGCCTTCACCAAGCTCGCAATCGGCGACGAGAGCCGCAGGGAGCAGTTCCAGCAGATCGAGCGACGCATGTGTGGCATCTTCACCACGCTTGGCCACCACGCCCGTGAGGTCCAGCTGAACCCTCTCGAGACGGTGGAGGTCCACGCGGAAGGAGAGCCGAACCGTTGCCTGATTCTGGATGCCTACGCGAAACCAGGGACGCCCTTCACCATTGGCGACCAGAAGCACGGCCTGCTGCTGGTGATGGAAGTGCTCAGGAGCGAGATGGACTATGCCAGGAAGCACGGGGCAGCGGCGGTGCTAGCCATGCTCAAAGAGCAGGGCCACTACCCCTACAGCGACCTGGACCGTGAGGCGGTCGTCTGACCGACTGCTGGGCGCGCATACACCTGATGCGACAGGGGCAGACGGAAGCGCCCTCAGGGTCTGCCATGCCAAAGGAGAGAGCCAGTGTGGCGAGCGCTTGTCTACATCGTTCTGGGCTTGCCCGCAGCGGCGGTGGTCCTTTCCACAGTGGTCCGCATCGTGCGTCACTTCCACAAGTTCCCCCTGCCAGAGCCGCTGGCCAACCTCATCGACAACCCGCTGCGGCGGCGTTGGCAGCCGCCGAGTGAGATGCCCCTGCGGCACGACATCGAGCCGGGAATGACCGTGTTGGAGGTCGGTCCCGGCAATGGCCGGTACACCGTGGAGACGGCCTGCCGGGTGGGCACCACCGGCAAGGTGGTCGCCATCGACATCGAACCCAAGATGGTCGAGCGCGTGGCCAGCCGGGCGCAGGCCCTGGGGCTGACCAACCTGGAAGCCAGGACTGCGGATGTCTACGCCCTGCCGTTTGGGGATGGCGCTTTTGACGCCATCTACATGATCACCGTCATCGGCGAACTCCCAGAGCTAGGCCGGGCGCTCGGGGAGTTCCACCGCGTGCTGAAGCCAGGGGGGACGGTCGCCTTCAGCGAGATCGTGCTGGACCCCGACTACCCGCTGGCGCGGACGCTCATCCGCAAGGCAGCCGAGGCGGGCCTTCGGCTCAAGAAGAAGGTAGGCGGGGGCTTCTCCTACACCCTGGTCTTTGAGAAGCCGCGCGCCACATGAAGCCGCGCCCCCAATGCCGCCGCCCCAAGACCCGGCCGCTTGCCCTGGCCGGCGGCCTGGGGTATACTGGGCTTGGCTGCCAGATCGGGTCGGGCCTGGCCGTGCCGGTCTCTGATGTGGATTGCATACCTTCTGTGGGAGGATACCTGATGGTACAGAAGAAACACTGGTTCAACCTGCTTGTGTTGGCGCTGCTGGCCGCGGCCATGGCTGCCTGCGGCCCGGGGGCCACCCCCGCGCCGACCGCACCCACCACGTATGACGATCCCTTCGCCTACTGCGCAGCCGTGGGCAATATCGACGAGGCTGACACACGCTACGTGGGCGAGAAGGTGCCTCAGACGCTGGCGGAAGCCCTGAAGACGGCCTCCGGCGCCTCGGCCGACGCCCCGCTGGACATGTTCCTCAACGGCTCGGCCTGGCGTTGCATGGACGGCAAGGTGTATGGGTGCGTCATAGGAGCCAACATCCCGTGCTGGAGCAAGGCTGACGCCAACCGCACCCCCAGCGAAGGGTCGGTGCAGTTCTGCAAAGAGCAGCCCAACGCCGAGGGCATCCCCGCCTTCGCCACCGGTCGAGAGACGGTCTACTCTTGGCGCTGCAAGGAAGGGATGCCCGAGGTGGTGGAGCAGGTCCTTCAGGTGGATGCCCGGGGCTACCAGGCGGACTTCTGGTATCCCCTCAACCCCTAGTGCTCTAGCCCAAGTGGGGGAACCCTATGCCCAGTGAGCAAGCGATTCGCAGTTTCCTCGAGCGGTACGGCGAGGCGTTGGGGCGGGGCGACATCCCCGCAGTGGTAGATGCCTGGGACCTGCCGGCCCTGGTGATCTCCGACCAGGGAGGGCTTGCCGTGCTGGCGGCCTCCGAAATCGAGCAGCACTTCGCCGGCGCGGTGCAGTGGTACCGCGCCCGCGGGCTGTTCGCCCCCCGACCCAAAGAGGTGCGGGTGGAGCCCCTGAGCAAGCGTCTGGTGTCGGTGGATGTGCGCTGGGCCTCCTTGGATGCGGCCGGCGCGGAAGTGGCCGAGGCCGCCGAGCACTCCCGCTACATCTTGCACGTGACCGACGACGGGGCCTTGCGCTTCCAGGTGGCCATCGCGCTGGCCCCCTGAAGCCGTGGGGCCGGCCCCGTTCCCCTCCGAGATGGAGGGAGGAAGACCGTCTCATGACCACGGAGCCGCGTGCGGGCGTTGGGCCGATCTTCACCCGAGGCGGCCAGGTGCTTCTGCTCAGGCGGAAGAACGTGCATGGCGTGGGCAGTTGACCCACGCCCGGCGGCCACCTGGAGTCCGGCGAGCAACGCCGCCTGCGAAGTGGCGGAGGCGGATGGTTTGCCAGGGACGCCTTGCCGCAGCCGCTGTTGCTGCTGTTTCAGCGTCTGCTGGACGGCCAGTGCTACCCTGCACCCCACGTGAACCGGTAGGGAGGGCAGCCCCAGCCCACGGTTGAGGCTGCCTGTTGAGGAGGCGGCAGTGAATCGCTGGGATCTTCGGCAGCTGCTACGGGCTCTCGGCCTGCTCCTGCTGGCCGGCGGCGCCTTCGCCTGGACCATGGGCCCCTACGAGATGGCTTGCTTCTACCTCTTTTCGCCGGGCGGCCGCTTCGCGTACCAGGGCTTCGGGTTCGGCACGTTGATGTTCGCCAACGTCGCCGCGCAGACAGCCGCCTACTACCTGCTGGGAGGGCTGGGCCTGGTCCTGGGTTACGGGCACTTGGCCCTGCGCTCCTGGGCCAGGCCGCTGGCGGTGGCCCTGCTGTGGGTCTGGCTGGTGTTGGGCGTGGTGCTGCTGCCCCTGGTGGCCCTCATGCTGGTGACTTCCAAAGGGGTGACCACCGG
>JAAYZY010000091.1 GCA_012514615.1 Chloroflexota bacterium
CCCAAGCCAGCGATGACCACGCTCGACGAGTAGATGTCGGTGCGGAAGTGCAGGGCATCCGCCTCCAACGCCTGGCTGTTGTGTTTGCGCGCCGCACGGTACAGCACACGGGAGCGTCCGGCGTCGATGGCGATGGACACAGCCATCACGGCAAAGGCCCAGATGCTGGGTTGCACTTCTACGCTCTTGAAGAAGAGGCGCTGCACCGCCTCGTAGATGATCCACCCGCAAGTGGCCAGCAGGAGCAGCGTCTCGAACAGGGCAGAGAAGTTCTCGACCTTGCCGTGGCCGTAGGTGTGTTGGCGATCCGGCGGCCGGCCGGAGACCTTGACGGCGAAGAACGTCACCAGCGCGGCCACCAGGTCCAGCCCCGAGTGGGCGGCTTCTGAGAGGATGCCCAGACTGCCGGTCATGACGCCCACCACGATCTTGAAGGTGGTGAGGCCGACCGCGGCAATCACTGAAGTGAGGGCGGCGTCGCGCTTCTCGCGGGTCGCGTTCTGCTCTACGGACAATGGTGCGTTGGCCATGGAGGCTATGTTCCCCCAATCTCCTGACGGGTGATTCGCGCCATTCTACCACTGCGGCCCAGAAATACCTAATGGCGCCGTATGCTTAGAGATGGCAAAGTGTATGATAGGATGGATTGAAAGGCGAGGCCGAGGCTGGACAAGATACCCCATCCGCGGTACAATGGTCCTGTGTCCAGCCGGAGGCTGGCCGACGGCGCCCTTCCCATACCCAGACAAGACAACAGCAAGGAGACCCCGCGCATGGAGGCACAGACGGAGCTGGAGAAGTTGGTGAGCGAGGTGAAGGCCTGCCGGCTTTGCCCCCTGGCGTCCGGGCGTACCCTGGCTGTCCCTGGCGAAGGCCCATCTACGGCGCGGGTGATGTTCATCGGTGAAGGGCCGGGTTTCCACGAAGACCGCCAAGGGCGTCCCTTTGTGGGCGCGGCTGGCCAACTCCTGGAGACGCTGCTCAAAGGGATTGGCTTGAGCCGCGAAGATGTCTACATCACCAACGTGGTCAAGTGTCGGCCCCCAGGCAACCGCGACCCCGAAGCCCAGGAGGTCGAGGCGTGTCGGCCCTACCTAGAGCGGCAGATCGAGCTGCTGCGGCCGGCCGTGATCGTCACCTTGGGGCGCTTCTCCATGGCGCGTTATTTCCCCAACACCAGCATCACCCGCGTTCACGGGCAAGCCAAGCGCGTCGGGCGGTCTTGGGTCATCCCGGTGTTTCACCCGGCGGCGGCGCTGCACCAGCCGCGCTACCGCCCCGAGCTGGAGCAGGACTTCCAGAAGGTGGCCGATCTGCTGGCCAAGGCCGACGCCCCCGTCGCTGCCGAGTCACCTTCGGAGGGCCGAGCGGAACAGCTCCCCCTCTTCTGAGTGTTGCCTGCCCACGGCATGAATCGGTGGTGAATCAGGAGGATATGCCATGGCAAGGGTGAGGCGATGGCTCTTGCAGGGAGCGGTGGCGGCGGCGCTGCTGTTCGTTCTGGCTGGGTGCAGCGCGGTCCCCGACAAGAGTGACAAGGTGCTGGACGAGTGGAGCAAGGGCCTGCGGTTGGGCGCCGCCAGCCTGAACCAGCCGCTGGCGATGCAGGTGGACCCCACAGGCAGCCCGGTGCACCTGGCCTGGAGCCAGGCCGGGGCCCAGGGCATGGAGATGCGCTACCTGCGCCTGGAGAATGGGACGGAGCGCGGGGTGGAGCAGCCCCTGGCCCCGCCTCAGTTCTTCCCTCGCCAACCCCACCTGGTGTTGGGCAGCCAGGGGCTGCTGCACATCTTCTTCTTGGCCAGCGAGGGGCGGGGGCAGCCTGACGGCGTCTACCAGGCCTTGGTGGGCTCCGATGGCCGCTTCGCTGGGCCGGTAGTGCGCCGGACCCCCTTGGATCGCGCAGCCTCGGGCTATCGCGCCCTGGCCGGCCCCCAAGGGGGGATCCACCTTCTGTGGTGCGATGAGGCCGTGAGCGGCGGCGGCATCTATCACAGCGTGGTGCCGGAGGCCGATGGGGAGGCTGGCCCGGCCCGCCTGGTCATCCCCGGCGGTCGGGAAGTGGACGCTGTGGTGGATCGCCAAGGCGTGCTGCACCTGGCCTGGGTGGAGCAGCCGGCCGAGCGTGAGCGAAACATCCGCTATGGCCGCCTGGAGGCCGAGTCGGATGCCCTGCTGGGGGCGCAGACGGTCGGCTCCGCGCCCGACGAAATCGGGCTGATCACCTACCCACCGCGTTTGGGGTTGGATAGC
>JAAYZY010000092.1 GCA_012514615.1 Chloroflexota bacterium
ATCCAGCCCATCTCCGTGGCCCAGACCGGCGTTGCCTCATCGCCGTGCTGCACCATCACCGCCCGCTGCTCCTCGGCGCGGCGGAAGTAGATGGGCCCGGCCTTCGTATCTGGCGGCGACGCCCCGCCGTAGGGATGGGACCCCAGCACATCGAACCACACCGCCCCGCCCCCGGCGTAGACGGCTTGCAGGAAAGCCAGGTCGTCGTAGTCGCCGCCAGTGGACAGGCCGGCGTGCACCACCAGGGCCTGGGGATCGCCGGCCTTGATGCCCCGGTAGCCAGCCTGCAGCAGGCTGAGGTACTCCGTCGGGCTGGGGTTGCGCCAGCCCCACTCGGCGCGCAGGTTCGGCTCATTCCAGATCTCGTAGGCCACCGTCTGCAGCTGCCCCGGGCCGCGGTAGCGCAGGCGCACGTGGCGGGCCAGGTCTTCCAAGCGCGCCTGGAAGTCGTCCAGGCGGTCTAGCGGTGGCGATGTGTAGCCGCCGGGGATGCGCAGCAACACGTGGCGCACCCGCGGCTGCCCCTCTTGCACCTGCAGGAAGGCGTCGAGCTGATTGTCCACGTTCTTCCAAGGCCCGTAGGGGTTCTCGCGGTCGTCCGGGTCGGCGAAGCCCTTGGCCCAAGTGAAGTGCAGGTCCACCAAGAAGGCCGAGTGGGAGCGCTCGGCCACGTTGGCCCCGCCGACGGCCGGCCACGCCGGAGCAGGCGCAAGCAGCACCAGCGGGAGGAAGAGCGGGCCACCGCTGCCGGCCTGTGCCGAGGCGGCGCTCAGCAACGTCGCCAGCAGGCCCAGCGCCGCCACAAGCCGCCGGCCAAGGGTCATCGGATCCCCTCCCCTAGCTCCGCAGCGCCTGCAGGCGGTCCAGCATCGCCTCAGCTTCGGCCACGATCCTGGGCAGCAGCTCTCGCACCGGCAGCACATCGTGCACCAGGCCAGCCGACTGCCCAGCCATCACCGAGCCTTCCTGCACATCGCCCTGCTCCACCGCCAGGCGCAGGCGGCCGGCGCCAAAGCGGATCAGCTCTTCTTCCTCCACGCCGCGCCGTTCCAGGGCCGCGAACTGCGTGGTCATGGCGTTGCGGATGGCCCGCACCGGGTGCCCCAGGGCATGGCCAGTGACGATGGTGGAGCGATCGTTGGCCCGCACGATGCGCTCTTTGTAGGCAGGGTGGGCGACGCACTCGTCGGTGCAGATGAAGCGGGTACCCATTTGGATGCCCGCCGCGCCCAAGGCCAGGGCCGCCGCCAGGCCGCGCCCATCGGCCAGACCGCCGGCGGCGATGACCGGAATGCCCACGGCGTCGACCACCTGGGGCACCAAGGGCAGCGTGCCCACATCGCCCACATGCCCCCCCGCTTCCATCCCCTCGGCCACCAGGGCGTCCACCCCCAACCGTTCCAGGCGCTTGGCCAGGGCCGCCGACGCCACCACCGGGATCACCTTGATGCCGGCCTCTTTGAGCATCGGCACGTAGGGCCCGGGGTTGCCAGCGCCAGTGGTCACCACCGGCACCCGCTCAGCCGCGCAGAGCCGCAACACCTCCTCGGCCGCCGGGGAAAAGAGCGGGACGTTGACGCCGAACGGCTTGTCGGTGCTGGCCCGTAGGGTGTGGATGCCGTCCCGCACCCAGTCGGGCGGAGCGTTGCCCCCGCCCAGGATGCCCAGGCCGCCGGCCTCCGAGACGGCCAAGGCCAGTTCGGGCGTGGCCACCCAAGCCATGCCCCCCTGCAAGATCGGGTGCTCAATGCCCAAGAGATCGCAAAGCGGCGTGCGAATCATGGTCTCCTCCCCACAAGAATGGCACGGCGGGGTCGCACCGCGGCCACGACCCCGCCACCATACCATGCAACACCGCGATGGGCAAAAAGTGACGGGGCTCCCCTCAGGGGCAGCCCCGTCGCAGTGTCAGCCGTGAGCGCCGCGC
The DNA here is from genome assembly GCA_012514615.1 of Chloroflexota bacterium. The sequence goes on from JAAYZY010000092.1 coordinate 1,928, forward strand.
AGGCGCACAGCGCTTCAGGCGGTCGGCAGGCTGCTGGGGGTGGCCTGCACGCCCCAGCCGCGGTCCATCATCCCACCGCGGCCGCCCGTGCGCCCCCGGCCGCGCATCCAGGGCGCCGCCTCATCATCGCCGTCCGCCGCCCCAGGCTGGCCGCACAGGCCCGCGCCATTGGGCGTCCAAGCGCTGTTGAGGTGCGATTCGAACATGGTGCGCATGTTCTCCAGCATGAGGTCCGCCTGCTCTTGGGTCAGCCGCCCCTCGGCCACCCGCTGCTCCAAGGCTTCAGCTCGCTCGGCCAGCACCGCATCGACGACGCTCTGCAGGCTCACGCCCTTCTCCTCCAGCACCTGGGCCATGGTCTTGCCGGCCTGCAGCTCTGCCTGCAGCTCGGGCAGGGTGAGTCCCACCTGTTCCGCCACCACGCTCGCCAGGGAGGCGCCGTTGACGCCACGGCCGCCCATCATCATGGGGCCGCTACGACCCACGCGCGCGCCGCGATCGTTCCAATCGCCCCGATTGCCCATCCACGGGGCCGAGGGGTCCGTGGGCGGCTGCGGGTCTTGCGCCCAGACGGCGGCTGCGCCCCACACGCCCACCAACAGCGCCAACACGGCAACCGCCAA
>JAAYZY010000093.1 GCA_012514615.1 Chloroflexota bacterium
CCAGGCGGTACAGGCGCGCAGTGAGAGCGTTCCCTGGTCGGAGATTCAGGGGATCTTGGCCCGCGGCGACCGCCGCCTGAGCCAAGCGCTGCTGGCGCTGCAGACCAACACCCCGGCCGGGTGGCGAGCCGCCCTGGAGACCGCTGGAATTGATCCTGCCCCGGCCCTGGCCGGCCGGCCCGACGGCGCCCTGCCCTGGGCGCACATCGTCAGCGGCATCACCGATCTCGGAGGCCCATCGTGCAGTGGATAGAGAAGCCTGGCCGCCTGCTCCAGGCCCGCTTCGACAGCCTGGCTGCCGCCGGCGTGCCTCACGCCATCTTCTCTCGACTGGGTGGCGTGAGCCAAGCGCCTTTCGACTCGTTGAATACCGGCGCCACCGTAGGCGACGACCCGGCGGCCGTCCACGCCAACCTGCAGCGCATCTACAGCGACCTCGGGGTGGCCGGCGCCCATGTGGTCACCGGGAACCTGGTGCACGGCACGGCCGTAGCTGTGGTCGGCCCGGAGCACCGAGGCCAAGCCATGCCACGCACCGATGGGCTGGTTACGCGGTCGCCCGGGGTGGTGCTCTTCCTACGCTTCGCCGACTGTGTACCGCTCCTCTTCTTCGACCGGCGCAGCCGCGCCGTGGGGCTGGCCCACGCCGGCTGGAAAGGAACGCTCCAGGGGATCGGACCGGCCACCGTGCGCACCATGGCCCAGACCTTCGGCAGCCAGGCCGCCGACCTGCTGGTGGGCATCGGCCCCTCCATCGGGCCCTGCTGCTACGAAGTGGGCCGCGACGTGGCCGACCAGGCCCGCCAGAGCTTGGGGCCGCTGGCGCCCCAGGCTCTGCACGCCAGCAACGGCAGGCTGGTGTTGGACCTGTGGGAGGCCAACCGGCTCCAGTTGGCGGCCATGGGCGTAGAAGCGATCGAAGTGGCCAGCGCCTGCACCGCCTGCCAGCGGCATACGTTCTTCTCCCACCGCGGCGACAGCGGCCGCACCGGGCGTTTTGGGGTGGCGCTGTGGATGCCCACAGACTCCGAAAGGGGGAACGGCCATGGATAGAGCCACCTTGCAGGCCAACATCGCCCGAGTGCGCGAGCGGATCGACCGGGCCGCTGCCCGGGTCGGCCGCGCCCCCGACACGGTCGCCCTGGTGGCGGTCACCAAGACACACCCGGCCTCGACGGTGCAGATGGCCTACGACTTGGGGCTGCGGCGCTTCGGCGAGAACCGCTTGGAAGAGGCAGCGCCCAAGGCCCAGCAGCTCCCCCGCGACATCCAGTGGCACGGCATCGGCCATGTGCAGAGCCGCAAGGCCGCCCTGGCGGTCCAGCTCTGTGCGCTGCTGCACTCGGTAGACTCGGTGCGCCTGGCCTGCCGTTTGCAGCGCCTCTGTGCAGAGGCGGAGCGTGACCTGCCCATCCTGCTGGAGGTCAACGTCTCAGGCGAGGCAAGCAAGTACGGCCTCAGGCCAGACGAGGTAGAGGCCGCGGTGCCGGACATCCAAGCGTGCGGCCGGCTGCAGATCGCCGGGCTGATGACCATCGCCCCCATGGCGCCGACCCCGGAGGAGGCCCGGCCG
>JAAYZY010000094.1 GCA_012514615.1 Chloroflexota bacterium
CGGCGGTGGTTGCGGTCTACCACCAGGTGGTGCACCCAACCTAGCCGCTGCCAAGCCTGGATGCGCATGTCCAGGAAGGCCACGATCTCCCCTTCTTCTTCGGCTACCAGGAAGCACTCTTCATGCTGCAGGTCCCATTCCAATACCATCGGATCAAGGGGATAGGGTACCTGCAGCTTCCTCGGCAGGCGCGTGGTGCGGAAGACGACCCGAATCTCCGATTCCTGCTCTGGCGCTTCCATCTGCCAGACCCGCTCCGACTGGTAGGAGCCGTCGAGCCCTGCACAGAGGGCCAGGTCGTTGTGGGTAGCCATGCGGATATCCATTGCAGCGAGCACTTCCTACGCGTTATGTCCCGTCTCATTGTACCATCGGCCTGGCGAAACTGCAAGAGCCTGCCGGGCCGCAGGGGAATCGGCGAGCCGGGGCGTTGCGGCAGGGTCCGTTGGGCAGCGCGGTCGGGGGGACGTCCCTGCCCGCTGGCGAGGACTTGCCCAAACCCCGTTTCGTGGGTAGAATAGGTTGGTCAACGACAGAGCATCGCAGTATCTCTCTTGTCGGAAGGAATATCATGAAGAAAGCCGTGAATGTGGAAGAACTCCTGGCCAAGGCCCACAAGCCTACCGAGGAGGCCATGCGTCTGCACCCGTTCTACCGTGGCAAACTGGAAGTCACGCCCAAGTGTCGGATCAAAGATGTGAGCGACTTTGCCATCTGGTACACGCCCGGCGTGGCCGCTCCCTGTCTGGATATTGAGCAGAACCCAGATAAGGTCTATCAGCACACCAGCAAGTGGAACTATGTGGCTGTAGTGTCGGACGGCTCCCGCGTCTTGGGCCTGGGCGACATCGGGCCCGAGGCTGCCCTGCCGGTGATGGAGGGCAAGTCAGCCCTGTTCAAGTACCTGGGCGGCGTGGACGCTTTCCCCATCTGCCTGGGCACCAACGACCCAGACGAGATCATCCAGGCCTGCAAGTGGCTGGAACCGACCTTTGGCGGCATCAACCTGGAGGATATCTCCAACCCCAACTGCTTCTACATCTTGGAGCGCCTGCGGGCCGAGATGACCATCCCGGTCTGGCACGACGACCAGCAGGGCACCGCGGCCATCACCTTGGCCGGCCTGATCAACGCCCTGAAGGTGGTGGACAAGCGCCGCAGCGAGGCGCGGGTCTGCTTGGTGGGCGCTGGGGCGGCCAACATCGCCACGGCGCGCATCCTCATCGCTGCCGGCTTCGACCCGGGCCGGCTGATCATGGTGGATTCGCGGGGCACCCTGCACCGCGGCCGCGGCGACTTGCGCACGCCGGGCAACGAGGCCAAGTGGCAGATGTGCCAGAAGACCAACGCTGAAGGGCGCGTCGGCGATATGGCCGAGGGCCTGCGCGGGGCCGACGCCTGCGTGGCCCTCTCGCGCCCTGGGCCGGGTACCATCAAGCCCCAGTGGGTAGCGGGCATGGCCAAAGACGCCATCATCTTTGCCTGCGCCAACCCGGTGCCGGAGATCTGGCCTTGGGAAGCGGCGGAAGCCGGGGCGCGGGTGGTGGCCACCGGCCGCTCGGACTTCCCCAACCAGGTGAACAACTCCCTGGGCTTCCCGGCCATCTTCCGCGGGGCGCTGGATGTGGCGGCGCGCACCATCACTGATGAGATGTGCATCGCCGCGGCGGAAGAGCTGGCGCTCTACGCTGAAGAGAAGGGCTTGAGCGAAGACTACATTCTGCCCACCATGGACGAATGGGAGGTCTTCCCCCGGGAGGCCGCGGCCGTGGGCCTGAAGGCCATCGAGCAGGGTGTTGCCCGCCAGACCCCCAGCCGCGAAGAGCTGATCCAACA
>JAAYZY010000095.1 GCA_012514615.1 Chloroflexota bacterium
CGCCGGCTAGGGCCAGGGCGCGCTCAGGGTCGGTCTGGGCCCAGCCCAGCGCCACCTCCTTCTGCGCCAAGCTGACGAACGCCGGCTGCCTCATCTCGGCCAGCTTCCCCTCGGCCGCGGCCGGGTTCACTGCGGCCCAGACCCCCAACAAGCTCCAGCGGGCCTTGTCTCGGTCCAGGGAACGGCTCATGCCGGCCGTCTCGTCCCAGCCCAGCGCCAGGTAGGTCTCCGCCCCGGCGTCATCCTGCCCTCGCAGGGCCTCGGCCATGCCCTGGAAGCCCAGGATCCTTGGCTCCTGCAGCGTGGAGTCGATGGACTGGACGCTGGACAGGGCCATCTCGGCATCCACCGCGGCCCAAGCGCCTGCCCAACGAGCCAAGGCATAGGCCGCCGTTCGAGAGCTGCTGATGCTGTCTATGGCATCCCGCGCTGCCGCCAAGGTCACCCGGTGCATGGCATCAGATGACGCCTTCCAGGCCTCGCCCAGGGCCTGCAGCGCCAGGAAGCGCTGGTATCCATCGGCGACGCCCTGCGCTGTAGCCAGCGACCGCTGGAAGGCCTGCTGCCCCTGCTGCGTCCCCTGCCACTTCTGGCCCAGGCGAGTCCAGGTCTGAGCCTGGATGAACGGATCATAGACCAAGCCCAGGGTCTTTTCGGCTTGGTGTGGGTCCCACTCGCCCCAAACGAAGGCGATCCCAGCCAAGTCCAAGTCACGGAAGTAGACGGAAGGCTCCTTGCTAGATTCCACGACGGCCGCTGCCAGGAGCTCGTCCGCCTTCTGCCGGTCCAGCGAGCGCCAGGCGGCCGCCGCTTCTCTCCAGCCCCAGGTGCGGAAGGCCGCGTCTCGGATCCGCCCTTCCAGGTAGCTGACCAACGCTGCGTCGGCCTGTCGCCAGTTGATGGCCCCGGCAGCTACCGCATCCACGTCGGCCAGGTAACTGTTGCGAGACGCGGCCAACGCCTGCATGGCCGACTGCCCGTCGTCAAACGCCGGCTGAGCCGCTTCCCGGTCCAGCTGCGCCCAGTCCGCGGCGATGGACGACAGCACCCACCCCTTGGCCATGGCCTGCTCGGCCGACAGCGCCGCCGCCTCGGCCTTGTCGGTGCTGGACTGCCGAACCGTATCGCCTTGCGACATGGCGGCGTTGGGGTCGGTCAAGTCGGGGAAAGGCCACAGGAAGATGACAAAGGCCAGCAACGCCGCCACCCCCAGGCCCACCAGCGCGCCGGTTCCCAGCCGCAGCCGACCGCCGCGATGGGCGATGATGCGCCAGGCCAAGAAGAGGCCCGAGGCCAAGGCCAAGGTCACGGCCGCGGCCACGGCGTAGATCGACCACAGCGTCCGCGTGTCTCGGGCGTCGTGCAGGCGGGCGTAGATGCGGCTCAGCCCCATCCGCGCTTGGCCCGACGCGCCGGAGAGCGCCTCGTACGAGCGGACTGGCGTCTGCAGAAGCGCCACATACCCTTGCCGGCGAGAAGTCAAGGCTTCTTCCAGAACAGCCGGCTTGGGGCTGATCGACTCCACAGCCCCCAACAGACTCTCGGTGTAGAACACCTCTTCCCGCGTCCGGCGCAGGGTCACGCAGGGGGCTTCCGATTCACTGAGGATATCGCCCTGCCAGGCCAGCGCGGCGGTCCCGTCCACCGGGCTCGCATGACACTCCACGCAGTAGTTCCCCTGCCGCTGATCGGCCCCCTTGACTACCGGCGGCTCCTCGGCCACCGCCAGCGGCCAGGCCACCAGCAGCACCAGAGCCAGGATTCCAGCCATGGTGATGAAGCGCTGTCTCATACGCGGTTGCTCTCCCCCATGCTTACAATCGCTCACCGATCACCACCCTATCGCCTTCCAGCCCAACCTTCAGGCGCTCCAGCGGCAGCTTGGGCGGACCTGAGATGGCCCGGCCGGCAGCATCGAATTTCCCCTCGTGGCACGGGCAGTAGAACTGGCCCTCGTCCGCTTTCCACTCTACCGTGCACCCCAGGTGCGTGCAGACCAGGGAGATGGCCTCGATGGTCCCATCTTCGCTGCGCCGCACCATCACCGGTTGGCCGGCATAGGAGACGGTCTGAAAACCACCCGCGGGCAACTGGGCCAGGGGCAGCTCTGTCGGGTGCACGCCGCGCGGCTCGGCCAAGAACAGTCGATGGAGCAGTGCCCCTACCCAACCCGCTCCCATGGCCGCAGCCAGGCCCACCAGGAACTGCCGTCGTGTTCGCAAGACGCCCGACACCCGCCCTGTGCCCTGGTCCAGCCCTTCAGGCAACTTCTCTGACATGGTCGTCTACTCCATCTCGGGGCTTATCGCTGCGCCCCCTGCCACTCGGCAGGAAGCGTTCCCGCCGGTGGCCAGCAAGTAGCCTGCCTGCACCAAGGCTTGACAGGCCGCTACGACCTGCTCCCTCGCTTGCGAGAACTCCCTCATGGCTTCCCCAACAGCACCGTTCGGTTCACGCCCACGTAGTTGTGGCAGTTGTCGCAGGAGGTCTGGGTGCTGTGGCAATAGGTGCAGTCGCCTTCCAGAATGTTGCCATCGTTGATGGACTGGAAGTGCACGCGCTGCCATGTATCCAACGGGCTATGGTACTCTGGAGCCAATACGCCCGGGTCGAAACGGATGGACAGTGGCCCGGCGCCGTCCTTGGTCGGCTTCTCCGGCGGCGCACAGCCAGCCACCGCAAGCATGAGGCAGCTCAGGAGAAGCAGCAGGCAGATGGTCCTTTGCTGGGACATCCTAGATTCACCCCCTAGAAGATCAGCGCCTTGCTCAGAAGGTCGTGCACGCCGCCCACACGCACCACTTCGCCATCCACCACCACCTTGTGGTGCTTCATCACCTCGGGGAGCTGAGCCTTACAGATGGCGCAGGGC
>JAAYZY010000096.1 GCA_012514615.1 Chloroflexota bacterium
CAGCAGGCCGCCCAGAAGACCGACGCCGAAGAGGGCCACGAACACTCCTAGGCCCCCAACGCCTGGCCAAACCAACGCCAGCACAGGCCGCAGATGGAGCCGCATCACCACTCCATCCCCACCACCCCATCTGCGGCCACATCTCTCCCTAACTCAGGAGGTAACATCCCATGGCCATCCCCTACATCGAACTGTTCACCCCAGAAATCGACGCCATGCCCTGGCAGCCCATCGAAGGCTCCCCAGGCATGTACGAGAAGATCCTCATGTGGGACGACGAAACCGGCTCCCACACCCGCCTGGTCAAGGGCGATCCCGGCTTCCGCAGCACCAAGCAGCTCTCCCACGACTTCTGGGAGGAAACCTACCTCATCGAAGGCTCTTGCTGGCACCAAGACAAGCTCCAGAAGCCCGGCGCCTACTACTGTCGACCCCCGCACCTGCTGCACGGGCCGTTCCGCACCGACGAGGGCTACATCATCCTGGAGCACCGCTACTACCTGAACAAGTAGCGCACTCCCTGGGCCTCCCCCTGGCGCAGCAAACCAGCGCCCGGCGGAGGGCCCACAACCGTGACGCAGCGCGGCGCCCACTTCGCCCTCCCCCACCGCAGATCGGCGACCGTGCTCTGGCGGCCGGCGTTCCCTGCCACCAGACGCCAGTCTGATTGTCGACCAGCTTGACATTTCTCCCAATAGGGTTATAATAGTTGTGTTTCATTGTCTATCTATGAAACGCCAGCAAGACGCCACGAACCACCCGTGAGCTAAGAGGGACTTCGTGACAATCCCTGCGCCAGGCACACCGCTGCCACGCCCAAAGGTTGTTGGCGGGCTCGGCGAAAGTCGAAGCGGTGTTCTGCGCGCCGGCGCTGCCCAGCGAGTCAGTGCCGAGCGCCCCATATTGCCCACTACGAACGAGATGATCGTCGAGCGCTCCAGTTGCGTCAACTGGAGCCCATCGGAGCACGAAGCGCCCCTGCAGCCATAGGGGCACGCTCGCAGGAAAGGAGGTGGTGCCTGCCAGAGTTCGGCCATGCCGTGTCTGCAGCATCCGTACCGTGATGGGAATCCCTATCACCGAGACTCTGAGGAGGATAGGAATGAGTGCCAGATCGTTCAAGGGTACCGCGACAGTTGTCTTGGTCGCCATGCTCGGGACTCTGTTGGCGGGCTGCGCTGCCCCGGCCACGCCGCAAATCGTCGAGAAGATCGTTGAGAAGCCGGTCGTCCAGACCGTCGTCGTCGAGACCGAGAAGGTCGTCGAGAAGTCGGTCGTCCAGACCGTCGTCGTCGAGACCGAGAAGGTCGTCGAGAAGGTTGTGGAGAAGGAAGTTGGGGCCACCCGCGGCGGCGTGGTGGAAATCGGCCTGAACCGTGAGCCCGACTCGCTGGACCCCCACGTGAGCTCCTCCCGCTACGACGGGCACGTTGAGTGGGTCGTCTACCAGGGTCTGGCCTGCTTGCACCCCGAGAAGCTGACCTACGAGCCTTCGCTGGCCACCTCTTGGGAGCAGGCTGCGGACGGCAAGAGCCTCGTGGTCAAGCTGCGCGAGGGCATCAAGTTCCATGACGGCACCGACTTCAACGCCGAGGCCGTGAAGATCAACATTGAGCGCATCATGAACCCCGACACCAAGTCGGAGAACTCCGTCTTCGCTCAGGGCCCGCTGGAGTCGGTGGAAGTGGTGGACAACTACACCGTCAAGTTCACCTACTCCGAACCGTTCGGCCAGATCGGCGCTGCCTTGGCGGCCGCCTGGATGATCTCCCCGGCGGCGATCCAAGAGCACGGCCAGGCGCTGTACAACCACATGGTGGGCACCGGTCCCTTCAAGTTCGTGGAGTGGGAAGCCCGCTCTCACGTCACCGTCGAGCGGTTTGAAGAGTACGTGCCCGACGCCTGCGACACCCACGAAGGCCCGGCCTACCTGGAAAAGGTCACCTGGCGCTTCATCCCCGAGAACAGCACCCGCATGGCCGCCCTCCAGGCAGGCCAGGTGGACATGGTCCGCTCGATCCCGGCCGACCAGTGGAACATCTGGGCCGGCAACCCCAACTTCAAGACGGCCAAGACCCCCCAGGGTGGCATCGGCAGCGCCATCATGTTGAACACCACCAAGCCGCCCACGGACGATCTGCGCGTGCGCCAGGCGCTGAACTACATGCTGGACCGCAAGCAGATCATCTTGGGCTACTACGCTGGCATCAACTCGCCGCAGCCCGGCCCGCTCTCACCCTTCACCTTGGGCTACGAGCCGAAGTCCGAGCTCTACCCGTTTGACCCAGAAAAGGGTCTGGCTCTGTTGGAAGAAGCTGGCTGGAAGATCAACGAAGCCACCGGCAAGATGGAAAACGCCGCTGGCGAGCAGATGAAGTTCGAGTTCCTCATCCTGACCTCCGCTCAGGACATGGCTGTGGTGACCAAGGGCTTGCTGGAAGAGTACGGCATCGCCTGCGACATCATCGCCGAGGACAACCCGGCCCAGCAGCAGCACGGCCAGCAGGGCCTATACCACTTCGTGGGCATGTTCTGGTCCAGCCTCATGCCCACGCTGGCGATCCAGCTCTTCAGCTGTGAGAACGTCGGCAGCGGGTGGAACTTCGGCCAGTACTGCAGCGAAGAGACCGAAGAGCTCTTCAACAAGTCGAAGACCGAGATCGACTTCGACAAGTCCATTGACCTCCTGAAACAGGCCCAGATCAAGTTGGCAGAAGATGCGGCGGTCTTCCCCATCGCTGTCGCTGAAGTTCTGTGGGCCATGGAACAGGACATCATGGGCTTCCGCACCCTGGGCGGCGAGCAGGTCAAGCTCCACGACATGTATCGCATCCTGGAGTAAGCCGTACCACCGAGTTGTGGGGGTCCTGCTTGGGCTGGGCCCCCACAGCCTTGTCATCAACACGTACACAACGGGGCTGCCAAACGCCCTGGACGAGAGGGGATGAGGATGACCAAGTACCTAGTCCGCAGGCTCCTGAGCATGATCCCCGTGATCTTCGGTTTGAGCCTTCTGGTATACGGGCTGATCCATCTGTTGCCCGGCGATCCTGTGGATGTCATGCTGGCAGAGTACGGCGCGGATGCGGCGCGCTTGGCTCAACTGCGCTCGCAGTTGGGGTTGGATCAGCCGTTTCACATCCGCTACCTGAGATGGTTGGGCGGCGTTCTGCAGGGCGACTTCGGCACGTCGATCTTCAGCAAGCGCCCGGTGCTGGACCAACTGTTGGAGCAGTTCATGGGCGGCACGCTGGAGCTGGCTTTGTCCGCCACCGTCATCGGGACGGTGTTGGGGGTCACTCTGGGGCTCATCGCCGCGCTCAACGCCAACACCTGGGTGGATGTCTTCACCCGCGTCCTGGCCCTCATGGGCATCTCTATGCCGGTGTTCTGGGTGGGACTTCTTGCGATTCAATTATTCTCCCTGAAGCTAGGTTGGCTGCCGCCTTCGGGCACGGGCGGCCTGAAGTACTTGATCCTACCAGCGTTGGTGGTGGGGTTTGGCTCGGCGGCATCCACCGCCCGTCTGACCCGCGCCAGTATGCTGGAGGTGATGCGCGAGGACTACGTGCGCACGGCTCGGGCCAAGGGCCTCCGTGAGCGCGTGGTCATCTTGCGTCACGCTTTCCGCAACTGCCTGATCCCCATCGTCACCATCTTGGG
>JAAYZY010000097.1 GCA_012514615.1 Chloroflexota bacterium
AGGCTGCTGGGGCGCTGTACCGCCTGCCCCTACACCTTCCCAGTATACACCCATTCTGCCCACAAGGCAACTGGGACGCCAGACGCACCGTGCGGGGAGCCTGACCATCCTTCTCGGTTGCCTATTGACAACCGCTGCCCGTTGTGATACAATAGGGGTGCATATGAAGATATGCATAGATGATCTATTTCTTCTCCTAAGACCAGGAGAGTACGGCGGGGCCCGAGGCCCCGCGGAAGGAGCGGCCCATGAGTGATTCCCTGCTTCTGGATACCTTGCGGGAGCGACGTACCGTTCGGCGCTACACAGACCAAGAGGTGACCATGGAGGAGGTGAAGGCGCTATTGGCTGCGGCCATGAGCGCCCCTTCCATGCTGAACCGTCGCCCGTGGCACTTCGTGGTCGTCCGCGCCCCCGAGACGCGGGAGCTCGTGGTGGACTCGCTACGGCTCCACCCGGGCTTGGGGAGCGCGCCGGTCTTCGTGGCCGTGCTGGCCGATGGCGGCAAATCGCCCACCTGGCGCCTGGACCTGAGCGGAGCCATCCAGAACCTCTTGTTGGCGGCCACGGGCATGGGCCTGGGCGCAGCCTGGATCAACGCTGCAGACAGCGCAGCGGTGGAAGGAGCCGCCCCAGCCCTGCGCCGGGCGTTGCACATCCCCGAGCACTTCTCGCTGCTGGCGTTTGTGGCCGTGGGGCATCCGGCCGAGCAGTTGCCGCCGCACGAGGAGGATCCCATGTTCTTCAGCACACGGGTGCACTACGACCGTTGGAACCAGCGCTTGATCTCCCGCTGAGCCGACCGACGACCGGCCCAGGGGAGCCTTCGGCGTATGCAGAGGAGGTCCCATGACAGAACAACAGATTCCGCCGATTGTGGAGGCGATCCTGGCGCGGCGTACCACGCGCCAGTTCACCCAGCAGGCGGTAGACGACGATCTGATCCGGCAGGTGCTGCAGATGGCCATGTACGCCCCTTCTCGCCTGGGGCAGCGGCCCTGGCAGTTTGTGGTGGTGCGCAACGCCGAGACGCGGCAGAAGCTGCGCGCCGCCCTGAGGGTGGGGGAGGGGTACGGCGATGCGCCGGTGCTGGTGGCAGTGTTGGTGCCAGGTTCAACCACCCAGCGCTGGGATTTGGACGCGGCCGCCGCCACCCAGAACTTGCTGCTGGCGGCCACGGCGCTGGGCCTGGGTTCGGCCTGGGTGGCCAACCCCACTAGCGCCGAATGGAGCGACACGGCCAAGCGCCTGCCGGATCTCATCGGCAGCCCCAGCGACGCGCAGTTGGTGGCGCTGGTGGCGCTGGGGCACATGGCGGCCCAACTGCCGCCCTACAGGGTGCAAGACGTTCTCGACCCCAAGGCGGTACACCTGGAACGGGTTGATCTGCTCCCGGACACGGAGCACGGCCGGCGCGGGGGCTGGCGAGACTTCTTCGGCCACGCCGACGCATGGACGACCGCCGAACAGGCAGCCCCTCGGGTCCCCGGCGCCACCTAAGCTGCATCCACCCGCCTCGGCGGCGCTGCGGCGGTAGGCGCGCTGGCTGGGGGGCCAACAGCCCCCCAGCCAGCGGCGCATCGGCCTTGGCTCTTTCGGTGGCATCTTTGCCCGCCCCGGTGCTCTCTGGTATAATCGCCTGGTGCGGCCGTGCGCCGCCGGGAGGAAGGGGATGACCGACCCGCTGCAAGCCGAAGACCTGGCCGCCTTTGCCCGCTCCTTGGGGGTGCGCGGGTCGGTGACGGATCGTTCGTCGCTGGCCCAGACGAACCAGCCGCCGCTGACCTTGCTGGCGGCGTCGGCGCGTTTGCTGGGCCTGGGGCCGGTGTTGCCTTCCGCCATCGCCGAGTACATCGTTGGCCTGTCTCGTCTGGCGCCGGACGAGGCGCGAGCGGTGCTGGGGCGCATCCGCCGCTTGGACGACTGGGGCCCCGTGTGGCTGGAGGAAGCTGAGCGGCGGCGGGCCGCGGCCGAAGGGCACGAGAAGGCCGGCGCCCTCTGCGCGGCTTGGGAGGCTTGGAGCGCTGTGCTGGCCTGCCAGCGTATGGCCCTCTTCGCCGACGGCCTGGTGGTGCCTGCGCCCACTGCCGACCAGCACTGGTACACCTACCAGGCGCTGCGGCGCACCCACGGGCAGCTCTGGCGGTTGGAGGGGCGGCCGGTGCACGAGCTGCTCATCCCGGGCCCAGAGGAGAAGATCCCCGCCCTGTTCCACCTCCCCGGCGACGGCCTGACAGGCGTCCCCACGGTGGTGCTGTTACACGGCCTGAGCGGGTACAAGGAGTACAAGGACCATCAGGCGCTGCCTCTGCGCGACGCCGGTTACGCCACCCTCTGCATCGACATGCCCGCCCACGGCGAGCGTTACTTCGGTCGGCGGCTGCGGCCCCACGAGGAGCCAGAGTGCCTGGCGGCGTTGGATTGGCTGGCGGCCCAACCAGAGGTGGACCCTCAACGGGTGGCGCTCATGGGCGGCAGCATGGGCGGCTATTGGGCGCTGCGGTCGGCGGCTGCGGCCGCACCTGCCCGTGCTTGCGTCGCCTTGGCTACGCCCTATGCCCTGGGGCTGGGGAACCCCGCCGCCTGGTCGGCTCGCCGCCGCCCAAAGGGGAACCGGATCCCGTTCTTGCTGCAGGAGTTTGCCCGGGTGATGGGCACCGCCGACCCCAACGCCCTGGTGGAGATGGCCGCCCAGTTCACCTTGGAGGGACGGCTGTCGGCGGTGCGCTGCCCCCTCTTCCTGGGGCACGGCACGCAAGACCGCACGGTCCCCTTCAGCGAGCTGTGGCGGCTGGCCCGTGAGGCGCCGGCCGAGGCGACGCGCCTGCACGCCTACGAAGGGGCCGACCACGAGCTGGCGGGTCCCGCTTGGGAGCAGATGCCGCCGATCCTGGAATGGCTAGAGGAGGCGCTGGCGTGAGGCAGCAGGCCTTCCGGGGAGCCCCGGGCGGCCGTTGTGAAGCCTCCGTGCGGCAGGTGTGATGGAGCAGCAGACGCCCACCCTCAGCGAGCGCGAGAAAGAGATCCTGCAACTGGTGGCCACCGGGGTGACCAACCAGCAGGTGGCCCGCGCCCTGCAGATCAGCCCCAATACGGTGAAGGTGCACCTGCGTAACATCTTCGGCAAGCTGGGGGTGGAGTCGCGCACCGAAGCGGTGCTGCTGGCCGTGCAGGAGGGCTGGGTGGAGCTCCCCGGCCTGGAGGCGGTGGAACCGAGGCCCGAGCCGCTGCCGGCCCCTGCGGCGAGGCCAGCCATCGGCCCTTACCGTCGGGCCTTCTTGGTGGTCAGCGTGCTGGCGGTGCTGGCCGCGCTGTGGCTGCCCTGGCCCAACGCTGGGCCGGCCGAGGCCGGCCAGGGGGACTTTGCGGAGGCCGCGGCTGGAGAGCGGGCCGTTGGGCCCTACCAGGCCGGCGCTTCCCGCTGGCTGCCTCGGGTGCAGATGCCCACGCCTCGGGGTCGCCTGGCCGTGGCTGCCGTGGAGAGCGCAGTCTATGCCATCGGCGGAGCCACCGACCAGGGGATCACCGGCCGGGTGGAGGTCTACGACACGGCGGCCGACGCCTGGAATACCGCCGAGCCGCTGCCCACGCCAGCGGCCAACATCTCCGCCGCAGTGATAGACGGGCGCATCTACGTCCCGGGCGGATACGGCGCCGACGGCAGCTTCCTGCAGACGCTGCAGGTCTACGACCCGGCTGTCGGGGCCTGGGGCGAGGCGGCTCCCTTGCCGCTGCCGCTGGCCGGCTACGCCCTGGCCACCGACGGGGCGCAGCTTTACCTTTTCGGCGGCAGCGATGGCCAGGAGTACCGCTCCGATGCCTACCGCTACGATCCCCAAGCAGACCGCTGGCAAACCTTGCCTCCCATGCCCACCGCTCGCGGCTTTGCCGCCGCTGGCTGGCTGCAGGGGTGGGCCTACGTGGTGGGCGGCTACGATGGGCAGCGTGAGCTGGCGACCTGCGAGCGTTTCGACCCAGCAGCGGGGGGATGGCTGCCCTGCGCGGCCCTGACGGCCGCCCGCGGCGGCCTGGCCGCGGCGGTGGTGGGCGAGGCGCTCTACGCCATGGGCGGCGGGTGGGATAGCCACCTGGCCTTCAACGAGAAGTACACCCCGGCGGCCGACTCCTGGGCTTCCTTCGAGACGCCGATCTTGGGCGAGTGGCGGCTGTTGGGCGCGGCGGCCCAGGGGCCCTACATCTACGCCCTGGGCGGGCGCAGCGGCCGCTACCTCAGCGCCAACGAAGCCTACCAGGCCCAGTTCCGCATCCTCTTGCCCGTGGGGCCCTGAGGCCAGGCTGCCTTCCTGGCCGTGGGAGACGAGCCTCCCTTGGCCTCGCGGGCCAGCCGGTGTACAATGGGCCACCCCCATCCCTCCAGAAGGAGGCCATCACCATGCGCCACGCGACACGGATCGTCTTCGCCGCCCCGCGTCAAGCGGAGCTGCAGCCCTGCGAGGTAGACGAGGCACTAGGGCCGGGTGAGTTCCTGGTGCAGACCCAGTGTTCGCTCATCAGCCCGGGCACCGAGCTGGCCTGGTTCACCGGCCTGCAGCGGGAGATCTTGGGCGACGCCTGGAGCTACCCCCTCTACCCCGGTTACTGCAACGTGGGCCGGGTGTTGGCGGTAGGGCCCAACAGCCGCTACCGCGAGGGCGACCTGGTGGTCTGCCACGCGCCCCACGCTTCGGTGGCCCGCAGCACCGTGGAACGGCCCTCGTGCCGGGTGCCCAGGGGCCTTTCGCCGCGCCAGGCCGCCTTCGCCCGTATGGCTGAGATCGCCCTCCTATCGCTGCGGGTGGCCAGCCTCTCCCTGGGCGACCAGGTGCTGGTGCTGGGGTTGGGCCTGGTGGGCAACCTGGCCGCCCAGCTCTTCCGCTTGGCTGGCGCCGACGTCTTGGCCGCCGACTTCTCTCCCTTTCGCCTGGAGCGCGCCCGCCGCTGCGGCCTGCCTCTGCTGGTGAACCCGGCGGAGCAGAGCCTGCAAGAGGCGGTGGCGGCGTGGAGCGCCGGCCAAGGGGCGCACATCGCCGTGGACGCCACCGGCACGGCCCCGGGCATCCTGCAGGCAGTCATGCTCACCCGCAACCTGGGCGAGGTGGTTATGCTGGGTACGCCCCGCCAGTCGGTGACCCTCAACGCCACACCGGCCCTGCTGTGGGCGCACCAGCGGGGCATCGTCATCAAGGGCGCGGAGCGCGGCCACCACTACGGCGTGCTGGAGAGCCCCTTCACCCGACATTCCAGCACCCGCGACCTGAGCCTGGTGATGGGCTGGTCTCAGTCGGGCGCGCTGCAGACGGAGCCGCTGCGCACCCACCTGCTGCCGCCTTCGGCATGTCAGCAGGCCTATGACGGTCTGGATGCGGACAAGGAGCACTACCTGGGGGTGATCTTGGACTGGACGACGGACCGGGGGTAAGCCATACGCTGTTCCAGGGGAAAGGAGAGGCTGCGCCCTGGCCAAGTGGCCGGGGCGGATCAGAACTGACCTGTGGGCGGCCAACGCAACCACAACAACGCCACCAAGATGGCTACATTCATCAGGCCGGCGCTGATGAACGGTTGCAGCGGCTGGGCAAAGAGAGCCAGCCCCCGCAGGGACAGAGCGGCAGAGGCGATGGCCAGGTCTCGCCGCCACCCATGCTGGCCCCAGACGCCAACCTCGGCCGCCACGAAGCCGAGCAGGGCCAGCAGCCACGGCGCGCCGCCTTTGGTCTGCACAGCCACGGCAGGGACGCGCCCGCTCAAGAGCCAAGAGCGACCGAACACGCCCCACCCGGACAGCCCCAGTGTGGGCGCCAAGAAGAAGATGTGCCCCAGCCCATGAGCGCCCACCGCCAGCGCCAGAATCGCCCGCAACAGGTGGTCTGTCTTCGAGCTCCTCTCATAGACCTGGGGGTCCCTCGAGACGGGGGACCCCCAGGTGAGCCGTTAGGCTGTCTGTTGGCCGGCGCCTGCTTTGCCCAAGCAGTACATCCCCAGACCGCTGATGATCGTGTGGAACGCCAACCCGCCCCAGAGCTCGCTCAGGCGGGTGAACCCTTCTGTGTGGGAGAAGACCCCTCCCATGATGGCCGCAATTCAGATCACGCCCATGGCCAAAAGGATGATCCCGGCGATCAACCATCCTCGTTTCATCGTTCGCCCCTCCAATCTGTGGTCTCGGTCAACTGCCCAGGGCCCTGAAGAGCAGGAACAGCGCCAGCACTGCCGTCACCCCGTGGAAGAGATAGGCCGGCGCCATGGCCAGGTTCATCGCGGGCATCTTCCGGCGGGACACGCCCACCAAGATCGACACAATTCAGGCCGCGGAGATCAGCCAGACTACGATCGTTGCCACCCACCACCACATCGCGCGCCTCCTTCTTCACCTCTGCTGGATTGGGCCGGTTGCCTCTTGGGGCCGGGTCTCGAACACACGTCAGGCCTGGCCGCCACGCGTAGTATACGACAGGTCGGGCTCGTCAGCATCCGCCGGTGGGGGAGTCTCTGACCTGGCCATGTGGCCAGGCACGGCGGCTCATGCCAAAAGCCCGCCCGCAGCCTTGACGCCAACGGCGAATTGTAGTATGCTAAAGGTGCTACCCGGGCACGCTGGCCCCCGGCACCCGGCCGTGGAACGGGGAGGTGCACACCATGTTCGATTGGCTGGACCGCCGCAACGCCTTGCTGGCGACGCTGCTGATCTTCTTCAACGTGACCATTTTCGGCTGCTTGCTCTTGCTGGTCACCGGCAAGATCGTCCCCTGAGGCGCGGCGGCCGCTGCGGAGGGTGTTGTCTTTGCCCCTTTCACTGAACACGCACTCTCGCCCCAGCCCCACACCTCCTACGCGGGGCGTGCTGGCCCTTCTTTGCCTGGGCGCCGCCCTACTGGCCTGGTTGGCTGGCCTGAGCGCTCCCCTGGGCGCTTGGTCCGATTCGCCGATCTCGCCGCTGCCGCCTCCGGCAGAAGCGGAGGCCCTTCCCCCAGCGCTGGCGGCCTACCCTAGCACGGGGCGGGCGCTCTGGGTGGTTGGAGCGGCCCTGGCGGCGGCGGTGCTTGTCCCTTGGCTGACCGTGTGGGTGGCGTTGCCCCCAGATGAGGTGAGAACGGATGCCCATGATCCACGATGACCAAGCGCGCCCGCTGGATCGCCGCCGTGGCTGGCCCTGGGGCTCAGGGTGGCTGGCGGCGGTTGGCGCCCCTCCCCTGGCGGCTGCCGTTGCCAACGACGGCCCTTCGCTGATGGAGGCCCTGCTCTACGATCTGGCCTACTTCTGGCTGGTGGCTGGGGTGGTTCTCTTCTTCGTTGTGGCGTTGGTGCTCCTGGTTCTCCTTTCCCAACCCGGCCAGGGCCGCCGCCGACGGTAGGCGGCCGCCATGCAGCAAGAGCGCGCCACCGATCGGCACACCTGGTGGGCCTGCGCCGTGGTCGGCTTGGGGTTCGCCGTGCGGGTCTCCCGCTTGGCCTTCCAGAGCCTCTGGCGCGATGAGACCGACGCTCTCTTCTTCGCTACCCGTCCCCTGGAGCGCCTGCTGGCCACCTTTGCCACCCCTGGGCGCAACGGCCCCCTCTACTTCCTCACCTTGCGCGGGTGGATTGAGCTGACCGGCGAGAGCGAGTTCGCCTTGCGCTTCCTATCTGTGTGGGCCGGCGTGTTGGCCCTGGCGCTGACCGCGGCGGTGGCCCGCAAGCTCGGCTGCCCGCAGGCAGGCTGGTGGGCGCTGCCGCTGCTGGCCGTCTCGCCGTTTCTCACCTGGTATGCCCAAGACGCCAAGATGTATTCACCGCTGCTGGCGGCCATCCTGTTGGCCACCTGGCTTTTCTGGCATGCCCTATCCCGACGCAGGCGGTGGCCCTGGCTGGCCTACGCCCTGACCATGAGCGCGGCGCTCTACCTGCACCTGCTGGCGGCCTTGGCGGTGCCGGTGCACCTGGCCTGGCTGGCGGTGGAGCGCCGCCGCCTGCACCTGAGTCGAGGAGCGCTGCTGGGCCTGGCCGGTCTGGCGGCGTTGGCCCTGCCCCTCTTGGTGTGGGAGGTTCCGCTGTTCCTCTCCGATTACCAGACCGGGCACCCTCCCTACCCTCTGGGGGCCATGGTGCGGCTGTTGCTGGCGGCGCTGACCGGTGGGGTGATGACCGGGTGGGCTGCCTGGTGGCTGGCCCTGCCGATCTTCTTGGTGTTGGCGGGGCTGTTCCTGCCGACCGAAGGGGGCCCGCCGCGGCGGGTGGGTTTGCTCCTGCTGCTGTGGGTGGTGTTGCCCGCGGCCGCGCTCTACGGGGTGTCGCTGCGCAAGCCGCTCTTCACCGAACGGTACCTGATCTGGATCGCCCCCGCCTGGCACCTGCTGTTGGGCCTGGGCTTGGAGCGGCTGGCGGCCCTGCTGGGGCGCGCCCGCGGCTGGGCGGTGAGCGGTGCGCTGCTGGCGGTGTTGCTGGGCCTGAGCGTCGGCCCCTTGTGGCATCAGACGCACACGCCCCTGAAGTCCGACTTCCGCGCCGCCGCCGCGCACGTGGAAGCCAGCAAGCTTCGCCAGGATCTGGTCGTCTTCCAGATGCCTCATGTGCGGCGCACCTTTCAATACTACTACCGCCAGCCCTACCGCTGGGCCGATGCCCCCTACACCAACGGCGGCATGGCGCTTGAGACGCTGGACGGGGAGATGCGCGCCCTCACCGCCGGCTACCAGCGCGTCTGGCTGGTGCTTTCGGAGCCGGAGATGTGGGACCAGCGGGGCCTGGTGCGCGCTTGGCTGGAGGCCCAGGGCCTCCCCGTGGAGGAGCAGCAGTACGCCCGCGTGGAGGTGCGCCTGTACGAGATGCCCGCACGCTAGGCTGACGAGAACCCAGGGAGGCGCCCGATGAAGTGCAAGTTCTGTTCTCAGAATGCCCAGTACCACGACCCGCTCACTGGAGACTCCCTCTGCCCGGTCCATGCCCGGGTGCAGGTGGTGGGCCCGCGGCTGGCTCGCCCCGCCCCCGCCTACGACGTCCGCCCGGCGACCCCCGACGACGTCCCGCACATCCTGCAGTTGGCCCGTCACTTCTGGGGTGAGACGGAGGTGAAGGCGTTCGGCCACAGCTACGAACTGGCGGCGACGCCTGCCCTGCTGGCCTGGAGCCTGCCGGCCTCTGCCTCTGGCCAGGCGAAGCCCATTGGCGCCGTGAGCTACGCTCTGGAGCCCGATCGGGCCTTGTTGGTAGCGCTCTACGTCTTGCCGGCGTACCAGGGCAGCGGTGTGGCCAGCCAACTGGTGCGCCGGCTGTGCCACGTGGCTCGCCAAGGCGGCCGGCTGCAGGTGGCGGTGGCCACCACCAACGACAACCTGCCGGCCCTGGCGCTCTACCAGCGGCTGGGCTTCCGCCTGACGGACCTGCGCTCCCAGGCATTGGTGGAGCACCACGGCGGCAGGGAAGAGGCCGGGTTCCATGGCCTGCCGGTGCGGGATGAGCTGCAGATGACTCTGGACCTGGTCTCGCTGCCGGCAGAAACGCCGCGGCCAGACCCAGCCCTGCAGCCTCGTGTGGGCCTGGTACTCAGCGGCGGGGCGGTGCGCGGTTTCGCCCACCTGGGCGTGCTGGAAGTGCTGGACGAGGCCGGCATCCGCCCGCACTGTGTGGTGGGGGTCAGCGCGGGCTCGGTAGCTGGGGCGCTCTACTGCGCCGGGGTGCCGCCGCGCACGGCCCTGGAACGGTCCCGGGACCTGGCCTGGACGCACCTGGGTAAGGTGGTGCGGCCCAAGCTCGGCTTCTTCGACATCGAGCGTCTGCCCCAATACCTGGACGACCACTACCTGCACGGCTGCACTTTCGACCAACTGCACATCCCCTTCGCTGCCTTGGCCGCAGACCTGGCCACGGGGGAGGAGGTGGTGCTGCGCGAGGGGTCGGTGGCGCAGGCGGTGCGGGCCAGCTGCGCTGTGCCCGGCGTCTTCACGCCAGCAGAGCAGGGTGGGCGGCTGCTGGTGGATGGCGGCGTGGTCAACAACCTGCCGGTCTCGGTGGCCCGGGCCATGGGGGCGGAGTACGTCATCGCCGTGGACCTGCTGCCAGCAGGGCAGCGCGTCGAGCCGCCCCACAACATCTTCGAGATGTGGGCGGTGACCTTCTACATGATGCGCCGGGCGGTCTACGCCGAAAGCCACCAGGCCGACTGCCTGATCAGCCCCGACGTGGGCCAGACGAGTTTGGTGGACTTTGCGGTGCGGGAAGAGCTGTTTGCCCGGGGGCGAGAGGCCGCTAGCCGCGAGGTGGAGCGCATCCGCCGCACCCTGGGCCTGGCTCCCTGAGGGCAAGCCGCCTCAGGGGAAGGCGACGCGCAGGTCGCTGGTGCGGCGGTCCACCACCTCGTGCACGTGGCCCAAGATGCCCACGGTGGTGGCGCCCACCGTGGGCCACTCCAGGCCGCTGGGCAGCACCGTGGCCTCCTGCGGGGTGCAGACTTCCCAGAGCGTTTCGCCGGTGTAGGGGTCTTGGATCGTCCCGTAGACCTCGCCGGCCCTCAGGCGTTCGCCAAAGCCCCGCCGGCGGATGAACATCCCGTCCACCGGCGGCTTCCATAGCACGACGCAGGCGTTGTAGACCGTGCAGAGGGGGCCGTCGCTCTCCAGCTCTCCCTCCACCATGTCCATGGCCTTGAGGACGTTCCAGATGCCCCGTTCGGCGTCCCGGAGGTTCTGCTCCCCGTTGTGGAACCAGCCTGGCCCGCCGCCAAACTCGGTCATCACCTGCACCACGCCGGCTGCTTCCACCGCCTCTTCGGCGGCGTTGGTGCCGAACGTCTCCGGCGGGAAGAACGCCGCGGTGTCCAGCCCGAAGGCCATCCCCAGGCGGCGGCGCTTCTCTTCCAAGGGGGTGCGGGCCGGCGGGTCGGCCTGCGCTCGCTGCGCTCGCTGCGCTCGCGAAGCTCGCAGCACCACGTAGCGTTCGTAGCCCCTGACCCCACAGTGGAAGTCCAGCAAGACCTGCGCCTTGGTGACCACCTCGTGGAAGTAGGCGTGGGCCACCTGCTCCGAGGCCGAGCCCCGTGGGTTCCCTGGGAAGAGCCTGTGCAGGTCCAGCCCATCGAGGCGGGAGACCCGCTCACCCAGCTCGAACCCCACGCGGTTGAGTACGGGCACAGCGATGACGTTGCCCCGCAGGCGCCGGGGGTCCAGGTGCTGCAGGAAGCGCAGGATGACCGCGGTGCCGATGATCTCGGTGCCGTGGATGGCGGCCTGCACCAGCAGGGTGGGGCCCGGCTCCACGCCGGCCGCCAGGTGTACGGGGATGTCCGGGCGCAGGCCGCTGCGGGAGCGCACCGTCTCCAGATAGCCGAAGGCGCGCTGCCCCGGCTGGGCTTCGATACCGGCCACTCGCATGGGGGTCCCTCCTTGCTTGGCGCGCTGGCGCGCCGCCTGGCGTCTACCCTGCCCAGACCTCGCTCAGGGCCACCGGCCGGCCGCGCTCCGCCGAGCAGTAGAGCGCCGCGAGGATG
>JAAYZY010000098.1 GCA_012514615.1 Chloroflexota bacterium
CGTGAGCAACCCCACCAAGGGGTTCCAGTTCCTCAACGCCCTGCGGGAGGAGGCCGGCGCGGAGATCACGCCCATCTCCCCAGCCAGCATTCGGCAAGCGCTGCGTCGCCTGCGGGATGGGGGGGTCGTCTTCACCGGCGTGGACTACCCGGCCGGCTCCGGGCGCATCCCCCTGCGATTCTTCGGCCGCACCGCCCTGCTGCCCACCGGCCACGTGCGTCTGGCCCTCATGAGCAACGCGCTGCTCCTGGTGGTCTTCGTGCTGCCCCGAGAAGGGGGCGGCTACACCTTGCACGCGCTGCCGCCGTTGGAGCTGATCCGTCTGGACGACCGCCGAGAAGAGGAACGGGTCAACGCCGAGCGCGTCTTGCGCCTCCTGGAAGAGTGGATCGGGGCTCACCCGGAGCACTGGTTCATGTTCCTGCCGGTCTGGCCAGAGCTGCTTCCGGCCCGCTACCGCCGGCCGGAAGAGGGCGTCCACCCCGTAGACGCAGAGAACACGGAGAAGAACGCATAGGAGCAAGGGAAGCCCGAAGATTGCCATTGAGGAGAAGAGTGTGACCATCGACTACGCCGCCGTCATCGCCGTCGAACTGAAGGTCCGTTCCGGGCAGATCGCCCAGGCCATCGCCCTTTTCGACGCCGACAACACCGTGCCGTTTGTGGCCCGCTACCGCAAGGAGGCCACCGGCGGGCTGGACGAAAGCCAGCTGCGCATCACCCTGGATCGCCTCACCTACCTGCGCGGCCTGGACGCCCGCCGCGAGACCGTGCTGCACAGCATCGCCGAACAGGGCAAGCTGACTCCCGAGCTCCAGGCTCGCCTGGAAGGGGCTCAGACGCTGCAAGAGGTGGAAGACCTCTACCTGCCGTACCGCCCCAAGCGGCGCACCCGAGCTACCGTGGCCCGGGAGCGGGGCCTGGAGCCTCTGGCTCAGACCATGTTGGCCCAGACCCTGGAGGAGGGTGACCTGGCCGAGGTGGCCGCGCCGTTCCTCAGCGACGAGCTGCCCAGCCCCGATGACGTCTATGCCGGGGCCAGAGATATCATCGCCGAGGCGGTGGCCGAGGATGCCGACGTGAGGGCCGAGGTGCGTCGCCGCACCCGCGACGAGGCCTGGGTAGACGTGGCCGTGGCCGACCCGGCCAAGGACCCCCGCGGCGTCTACCAGATGTACTACGAATACAGCGAGGAGATGCGCCAGACGCCGCCGCACCGCCTGCTGGCCATCAACCGCGGCGAGCGTGAGGGCGTGCTGAAGGTGCGCGTGTCGGCCCCGGAAGAGCGCCTGGTGGAGTGGATGGCCCAGGGGCAGATCGCCAACCCCCGCTCCATCTTCGCCCCACAGATCCGCCAGGCCGTGGAGGATGGCTACCGCCGGCTGCTGGCCCCTTCCATCGAACGGGAGCTGCGCGCCGAATCCACCGCGGCGTGCGACGAGCACGCCATCAGCACCTTCAGCCGCAACCTGCGTCAGCTCCTGCTGCAGCCGCCGCTCAAGGGCCGAACCGTGTTGGGGGTGGACCCGGGCTTCCGCACCGGCTGCAAAGTGGCGGTCGTCGACGCCACCGGCAAGCACCTGGGCGGAGCGACCATCTACCCCCACGAGCCGCAACGACGCTGGGACGAGGCCAAGGCGACCCTGCACGGCCTGCTGGCGGAGCACGGCGCTACCGTCATCGCCATCGGCAACGGCACCGCCAGCCGCGAGACCGAACGCCTGGCCGCCGAGGTGATCGCTGAAGCCGCCGACCCCCAGGGGCTGGCCTATGTCATGGTCAGCGAGGCTGGGGCGTCGGTCTACTCGGCCAGCGAGCTGGCCCGGGCCGAGTTTCCCGACCTGGACGTGAGCATGCGCGGGGCGGTCTCCATCGGCCGCCGCCTGCAAGACCCCCTGGCCGAGCTGGTGAAGATCGACCCCCAATCCATCGGCGTGGGCCTCTACCAGCACGATGTGAACCAGAAGCGCCTGGCCGAGGCGCTGGACGCGGTGGTGGAAAGCGCCGTGAACCACGTGGGCGTAGATGTGAACACCGCCAGCGCCCCGCTGCTGGGCTATGTCTCCGGGGTCAGCAAGCGGGTGGCGGCGGCAGTGGTGGCCCACCGCGACGCCCACGGGCCGTTCCGAGGGCGGGATGAGTTGCGCAAGGTGAAGGGGCTGGGTGAGAAGACCTACGAGCAGGCGGTCGGCTTCCTCAAGATCCCCGAGGCGGCCAACCCCCTGGATAACACCTTCATCCACCCGGAGAGCTACCCGGTGGTGGAGCGGCTCTTCGCTCGCCTGGGCGTGCAGGGCCACGAGCGAGACCTGCCCCGGCGCATCGAGGCGCTGCGGAGCCAGGGCGACCTCAAGGAGCTGGCTCAGGCCCTGGCCGTGGGCGAGCCGACCTTGGCCGACATCCTGGAGGCCCTGGCCCGGCCGGGGCGCGACCCCCGCGAAGACCTCCCAGCCCCGCTCCTGCGCCAAGACATCCTCTCTCTGGACGACCTGCACGAGGGGATGGTGCTCATGGGCACAGTGCGCAACGTGGTAGACTTCGGCGCGTTCGTGGATATCGGCGTCAAGCAAGACGGCCTGGTGCACATCAGCGAGCTGGCCGACCGCTACGTACGGGACCCCTTCCACGTGGTGAGCGTGGGCGATGTGGTGCAGGTGCGGGTGCTGAAGGTGGATGGAGAGCGGGGACGCATCGGCCTGAGCATGAAGAGCCTGCCGGCCTGATCCGGGCCGACAGACGCCAGACGCGGCTGGCCCCCGGGTTGCGATCCCGGGGGCCAGACCTGGGTTTGTGGGAACTTGCCATGTCCGATCTAGGGGGCTACTGCAGGGAGCGCAGAACCTCCAACGCTTCGTTCAGGTCGGGCAACTGCCCGATGGGATAGACCTTGGCGAAGCGGACGATGCCTTGCTTGTCCACCACGAAAACCGCACGCTCGCTGAACCCTTCCTTACGCCGAATGCCGAACTTCTCGGCCGTCTGCGCCTTGGGCTCGAAATCCGAGAGCAAGACCAACTTGCTGATGCCCAGGGCTTTGGCCCAGGCCGTCTTGCTGGGCAGCGGGTCCACGTTCATCCCCAAAGCCACCGCATCCAGCTTCTCCAGCTCGGCCTGGCTCAGTTCCAGGTTGAGCATCTGGGCTCCACAGACCGAGGTCCAGGCCAGCGGGTGGAACGACAGGATGACGTGCTTCTTCCCCTTGAACTCGCTCAAGCTGACCTTCTTGCCATCGATGGCCGGCAAGGTGAAATCCGGTGCAGCCTCGCCAACTTTCGGAATGTGCTGCTCTGCCATGGTGTTCCCTCTCCTCTCCTGGTATCTATATGCCCTGGTAACCGATGCTGATCGTCATTCAGGTCAGGATATCGCCGCTCTGCCCGGGAAACGTTAGACAGCGCAGGAAGGTGCAGACGGCCGGACGAAGCGGCAGCTCAGAGCCGTCACCTCCTGGCGCACCGCTGCAGCTATCCGCTCCAGCAAGCTCTCTTGAGAGGCGATACTGCGGCGGCCTTCCTCCACCGTACGCGCGATCTCCAGGTTCCGCTGCGAATGCCTTGTCTTGGCGATAACCTCGGCAGCATATGCGATGTCACTCATGGTTCGTTCTCCTGATTCCCTAACCCCATCCTGGGGGATCGATTCCAGTTGAGCCTTCTTGGCTTCACTTGTCTTTTCCTGCCTTCAACATACCTGACCACATATGAGTGCAACTTCTTACCTGGCGAATGGGGAGAGGCTAGACGGAACCGGCCACCCGCCCCGGCGTAGGGGGCGCCGGGCAGGCGCGGGTTGGCCGACCCACCGCCGCAGCCTGCCCGCGTCCAACGCAGCAGGGGCGACGCTCGCGTCGCCCCTGCATCCGTTCGTAGCCTGGTTCAGGGCCGCCCAGGCCGTGCGCTCACTTGGCCGCCAAGTCCGACGACGACCCTTGCCGCATGGAGTGGTAGACCGCCGCGGAGGCGGCAGCGATGGCGGCAAAGATGAGGGTGGAGAAGACAAAGGAGAAACAGCCGCCGACAGCAGCGCCCAGCGTCAGGTTGCGGGGGCTCATGACCGTCTTGGGGTCCATGCCGTAGCGCTGCATCTCTTGGAGCGCCTCAGGGGGCAAGTTGCGGTACAGGAAGTCCGTTCCCCTGGCCGCGCCGACGCCCAGGGCTGCCTGAACCAGCGAGATCACCGTGCCCACGATGCTGCTGGCTGCCCCGGTGACAGCCCCGGCGGCCGCCGCCAAGCCGGCCGCTTTGCCGCCGGTCTGCAGAGGCGGCTCGCTCAGCCGCACCACCAACATGCCCACAGCGATGGCCAAGGCCAACAGCCCCAGGCATGAAATGACGGACCCTACACAGGGGATGATCCCCACGATTTGCAGGCCGGCGGCCACCGCCGCACCGATCAGAGCTGCTCTCCACGCTGCATTGGTCATGGCATTCCCTCCATTCGAACTGTCGCCTGGCGTCAAGCATCCCATGCCAAGCCATCCTTGGCTCAACTCCGGTCCATGGAGACAGTGTACGCCAGGCTCCCGGCTTTGTCAACCGCCCTCTAGCGCCGCCAGAGCCTGCCACAACCGCCGGCGGGCCGAACGCAGGCAACGGTCCAGCGCCGCCGGCTCGACCCCCAGGCGTCGGGCCGCCTCCCCCACGGGGTAGCCCAGGGCATCGCGCAGCCAGAGGGCTTCCTGCTCGTCTGGCGGCAGGCGGCGCAGCGCGGCCTGCACCCACGCTGCCGTCTCAGCCTGCAGGGCCGCGTGGGCGGGGTCGTCGCAGGGGCCGGCCAGGGCATCGAAATCAGCTTCCTCATCGTCGCTTGGGGTCAGGGCCTCTTCCCTCGGCCGGGTGCGCTGGCGCAGGGGCGGTCGGCGCAGCACCCGGGAGAGAGCCAGCGGCAGGTAGTAAGCCCACCTCTGCAACGGGTCATAGCCCTCTTGGGGCCCTCCGTCCATCAGCCACCGGTGGAACTGCTCGTAGAGGTCTTGTAGCAGGTCGTCGGCGTCGTAGAAAGCGGCGGTCGCGCCCCCCAGGCGAGCCAGGGCCGGGCGGGCGCGGGCCCGGGTGATGGGCAGGGCCAACCGCCACAGCTCGGCCAAGGCGCTGGCCTCGCCAGCGCGGGCCTGCGCCGCCAGAGCCTCCAGGTGGGCCTGATTGTGCTGCCGGGCCATGGCGCGCCTCCCCATGCCTTCACCAAACTCGGTCGCGCGGGCCCGGCGGCAGCAGCGCGGCGGCTGGCGGAGGCAGCCACTCTTCCTCCAGGGCGGTCACCAGGGCCAGCGACAGCAGCCAGTCGTCGTGGCCGCCGGGCGGAGCGCCCCAAGCCAAACCCTGGCCCCCCAGGCGCACCTGGTAGCCGGCTGCGGCCACCTCGTCCCAGAAGGCGGCCTGCTCTGGCGAGCCGTCGGGGCGGTGATCCAGCAGGCGGCCGGCGTCGCAGAGGGCCAGCAGGGCCCAGCCCATCTGCCCCTTGCGCGCTGGCGAGAGGGTCAGCGGCTGCACGCGGCGGCCCAGGGCCGCCCGCAGCGACGAGGCCAGGCCGGTGCCCAGCCCGGTGGCGTCCACCACCACGTGGGCCGGCTCCCAGCAGGCAGCCAGGTCCAGCAGGGCCGCGGCCAGGGCTGGGTGGTCCAAGCCGCGCCAACCGCGGCGGTCCACCACCCGGTAGGGCGGCGGCCGCTCCTCGCCGATCTCCACGATGGTCAGGGCCGTGAGGTCGCGGCGCCGGTTGGGGTCCGCGGGATCCCAATCCACGCCGGCCACATCCAGCAGGAAGGCGTAGCGCCGGCC
>JAAYZY010000099.1 GCA_012514615.1 Chloroflexota bacterium
AGCCCCGTCGAAGAGTTCCACAATGACTTGGCCCTTGTAGGTGCCCATCAGCTCGAACAGCCGCTCGGCGTAGCCCGGGCCTGGCTGGCGCAGGTCGCCCAAGATGAAGACCGGCCCGTTGGAGAAGCGGCCGATATTGTGGATGTCTTTGGCCAGGTCTTCGGGGCTGCGGAAGGCTGGGCGGGCCCGGTTGTGGATGCGCTGGAAGGCGTGCTGCGAGCCGCCGCAGGTCTTGCAGTTGTGGGGGCAGCCCCGCACCGTCAGGGCCGCGGTGATGGGGTAGCGCAGCCAGTCGGCACAGGGGATGAAGCTGGCCAGGTCCAGGTAGCGGGCCACGGCTCGCACCACATAGCTGTAGTCGATGAGGACGTTATCCAGGTTGGCTGGCGAGTAGGTGATGGGGTTGCTGTGCACCTGGCCGCTCTCGTCGGCCCAGGTGAGGTTGGGCAGCTCGTCCCAACGGTGGGGCAGCGGCTGGCCGTGCCGCTGGGCCCTGATCTGCTCCAGCAGCAGGCGCAGCGGCTCTTCGGTAGAGTCGCCCCGCACCACGTAGTCCACCTCCGGCCGGGCCGCCAGCTCGTCGGCGAAGTAGCTGGCCGAGAAGCCGCCCAGCACCACCGGCGTGTCGGGGTGGTGCTTCTTCACCAGGCGGGCCACCTCCAGCGCGCCTTGCACGTGGGGCATCCAGTGCAGGTCGATGCCGAAGGCCAGCGGGTTCAAGGAGCGGATGGTCCGCTCCGGGTCGAAGCGGCGGGAGTGGAGCATGCGCACGGCCAGGTTGACGATGCGCACTCGCCAGCCCTGACGCTCCAGGTACTCGGCCAGGGTGGTGAACCCGATGGGGTACATCTCGAAGACCGTGGTGCTGGGCACCAGGTCGCTCACCGGTCCGTAGAGGATTGACTCTTTGCGGAAGTCGTACACGCTGGGAGCGTGCAGGAAGACGAAGTCGCTGCGAAACATGATCCCTCTCATCTGGTTGGATTGGCGGACGCGCTCAGGCGACCCGGGCCCGGGCCCCGGGCACCGGCACCGATTCCAGCGTCTCCCGAATGATGGTCCCGGCGTCCACGTTCTTGATGCGGGCGGACGGGCTGATGATCTGCCGGTGGGCCAGGGTGAACTCGGCTAGAGCCTTCACGTCGTCGGGGATGACATACTCCCGCCCCAGGATCGCCGCCAGCGCCTGGGCGGTCTTGAACAGGGAAAGGGAGCCGCGGGGGCTGGCCCCTAGGTAGACGTCGGGGTGCTGGCGGGTGGCCCGCACCAGCTCCACGATGTACTCCTTGATCAGATCGTCCACGTAGGTCTCTTTGACCAGGCTCTGGGCCTGGAGCATCTCTTCCAGGGAGACCACCTGGTCCAGCGCTTCGATGGGGTGCGTCACCCGCTGGGAGTCCAGGATGCGCATCTCTTCATCTCGCTCGGGGTAGCCCAGGCGGATGCGCATCATGAAGCGGTCCACCTGCGCCTCCGGCAGGGGGAAGGTCCCTTCGTACTCGATGGGGTTCTGAGTGGCGAGCACCAAGAACGGCCGGGCCAGGGGGTAGGTCACCCCGTCTACCGTCACTTGACGTTCTTCCATGGCCTCCAGCAGGGCCGACTGGGTCTTGGGGGTGGCGCGGTTGATCTCGTCGGCCAGGACGATCTGAGCCATGACCGGCCCAGGCCGGAACTGGAACTCCTGCGTCTTCTGGTTGTAGACCGACACGCCGGTCACGTCGGTGGGCAGCATGTCGGGGGTGAACTGGATGCGTCGGAACGAACAGCCGACGGAGCGGGCCAGCGATTTGGCCAGCATGGTCTTGCCCACGCCGGGCACATCCTCCACCAGCAGGTGCCCTTGGCAGAACAGCGCCACCACCGCCAGGCGGATCTCTTGCTGCTTGCCGATGATCACCTGCTCCACGTTCTGGACGATGCGCTCGGCGATCTCTTGCACTGGGGCCATGGGAGAGCGTTCCTTTCCTGGTTCTCCGCTGGGCGGGGGCGCTTGGGCCTCCCGCCGAACAGGCCAATACAGACAGTACAACGCCGGGGCTTCACTCCCCGGTCGGCGGTTCGTTCGTCTCCTCGCGGCTGGGCCGCCGCCGGCGCAGCCGCTGGGCCACCAGTTGTTCGTAGCCTTCTTGCCCCGGCTGGTAGAACTGCCGGCCCTGCAGGGCATCGGGCAGGTACTGCTGGGCGATCCAGTGGCCGGGGAAAGCATGGGGGTACCGGTACCCCTGCCCGTGCCCCAGCGTGGCGGCGTCGCGGTTGCCGTCCCGCAGGTGGTTGGGCACCTCCACCAGACCCTCTTGCTCCACGGTCTTCAGGGCCTGGAAGTAGGCCCCGCAGGAGTTGGACTTGGGGGCCGTGGCCAGGTAGAGCGCGCACTCTG
>JAAYZY010000100.1 GCA_012514615.1 Chloroflexota bacterium
CCCGCAGCCGTTCATCACCTGGGCCAGCGACGCAGTGCGCATGCTCTCGGCGTTGTAGGCGCCCTGCCAACCTTGCACCTCGCGGTATTCAGAGCCGAGGCCATGCCCCGGCTCTGCTGTTTTTGGGGCCAGTTCAGGCAAATGTCGCTCAGATGTCGCCTGGAGTTCGGGCGCCGCGAGCCAGCTTGTGGTATGCTGGGTGCGACCAACGCAGTGGCGGTGGCCAAGAGAGGAGGCGAGATGAGAGAACGACAAGGTTGTCTGCAGGGGCTGTTGGAGATGTTCCTGCTCACTGCCGCGTTCGACTGGCTGCAGGAGCGGTTCGGTTTCGGCCGGGGCTGCTCGTGCACCGGCATTGGCTGCGGCATCATCATGCTGGTGATCTTCGTGTTCATGGCTTGCGGCATCCTCACCGGCGCCAACTGGTTCCGTTTGTAGGCTGGCCCATGCGGGGCCCTTTGGCATGGGCGTTTGAGCAGGGTCGCCGGCAAGTCCAGCGGCCTTGCTTCTTTCGCTTGAGGTGGACCTGGTCGAGATGTGATGTGCCGGTTGGCCTCTGGCGGGGGAGCGGCCAGGCTCACGGCGTCGGGGCGCGGCCCAGGGCCAGCCTAGGCTGGCTTGGCGGCGCGGTCCATCTCCTGGAGCATCTCCCAGGCCAACTGGGCAGCTTGGTCCAGCGTTTGGGGTTGCAGGTGGCGCAGGGTGTCGTCGGGGTGGTGCCAGTTGGGCAGGAAGCCGCTCTCCGACAGGCCCACCAGCGTGATGGCCCCGAAACCCCGTCCGGTGAGCAGCCCGGTCTCGGTGAAGCCAGCCGCTAGCGTCTTGGGCTTCACGCGCCAGTCGGGGTGCCGCCCCACCACTTGGGCAGCCAGGGCCACCAGGTCGGGGTCGCTGTGGTAGGAGGCGGTCATCCCTTCCCGCACAGCATAGTGGATCTGCCCGATGCCCACCCCCTCGAAGTTGATGAAGTGCGCCTCCCTGAGGGCCTCGCCATGCTGCTGTAGGAAGTGGTCCATGCCGTGGCAGCCGGCTTCCTCGCAGCCGGTGAAGAGGGTCCAGACCTCTGTGTGCATCAGGGGGTGCTCGGCCAGGAGGTGGGCCAGGTGCAGGGTGACTCCCACAGCCGAGGCGTTGTCGTTGGCCCCCACAGTGAAGGGGGTCGCCTCGGCGTGGAAGGCGAAGAGAGCCACCAGGGCCAACACCGCGCTGAAGCCCAGGGTCGTCGGCGGCACCCACGGCCAGCCGGTGAAAGCTCCCAGGGGGTAGAGGACGATGTTGGCCACGCCGCCCATGACGCCCAGCCCCACCAGGGCCACGAAGGCCACCACCGCAACCGGAGTGCGGAACAGGATGGGCGTGCGCTGCGTGTCCAGGTGGGCCACCAGCACCACTGTCTGCCGGGGCTGCAGGTGCGGCGGGGCCACGGCCACCACGTTCTGGCTGCGCCCTTGAGGCAGTACCTTGCGCAGCGGGGTGGGGTGGAAGTTCAGCTCGCCCAAGGCGCAACCCAGGGCGAAGGCGGTCACCCCCGCTGCCAGCAGACCACCCAGCGGCGGCCGCCATGGCGATAGGGCCGCCGCCAAGACGGCCAGGCTGGCGGCCAGGGCGAAGGGTAGCCAGACCGAGCGGGGGCTGGTGAACTGCTCCAGGCGGACGCAGCGCAAGCCCATGCGCCCCAGCGTCTGGGCCACGTGCTCAGCCGCCGCGGCCTCCTGGCGGGTAGTGGGGCCTCGGGGGCCGATCTCCTCAGTGAGGGGACTGAGGCACTCCAGGGGGGAGGGGATGGGCGGCCCCGTGGCTTCGGTTGCGGAACCCGTCTCACCCAGCATCAGCCTACACCCGTTTCCGCCGCCGCGCTTCGGCTTGGGCGATGCCGTCGGCCTCTTCGTTGTCGGGATCGCCGGCGTGCCCTTCCACCCACTCCCACTGCACCTGGTGGACCTGAACCAGGCGGTCCAGCTCCCGCCAGAGGGGCTGGTTCTTCACCGGCTCGCCCTTGGCCGTCTTCCAGCCGTTGCGTTTCCAGCGCGCCAGCCAACCGTTCACGCCGTTCTGCAGGTAGCGGCTGTCGGTGCGCAGGCGCACGAGGGAGGGGCGCGTGAGGCTGCGTAGGGCAGCGATGGCCGCGGTGATCTCCATCTGGTTGTTGGTGGTGGCGTCGGCGCCGCCGGACAGCACCTTGTGGCGCTCGCCGTAGCGCAGGATGGCGCACCAACCTCCCGGGCCAGGGTTGCCCAGGCAAGCGCCGTCTGTGGTGATGACCACTGTCTTGCTCACCATCAGCTCCAAATCCCTTGGCGGCTCAGAGCGACAGCCGCCAGATGGCGCCGCCGGCAGCGAGGCCCCACAGGGATGGCAGCTCACCGCTGGGGGCGAAGAGCGCCAGGTCCAGCAGGCGCGCCTCCACCGGCAGGCCCTGGTTCAGCGGCGTCCACGCGGCGCCGTTGGTGGAGGTGTAGACGCCGTGGGCAGCGCCGGCCAGCAGCCGGCCCCGGTCGGTGCGCAGCAACCGCATGACCACCGGCGCTTGGGGGCTGACCGGGCCGCCCTTCCACCCGCTGTAGACAGGCTGCATCACCAGGGAGCCCAGGCTGGCCCACGAGCGGATGCCCCTCTCGCCATCGATGGTCAGGGTCACCCGGGGCCACGAGACCGCCTGGGCCAGCCACTCTTCCCAGCTCCCGCCTCCGTCGCTGGAGCGCCACAAGCAGACCTTGCCCTCTGCTGGGTGGCCGGTGGCGGCCACCAGCAGGCCGTCCCTGGCCACCCGGGCCGATGGCTCCAGGGCCAAGATCGCGCCCTGCCCGAACGGCTGGCCCAGGGGCTGCCAGCTCTGCGCTCCGTCGCTGGAGCGCCACAGGGTCCCGTCTTCCTGTCCGGCCCAGGCCAAGCCATCGGCGGCGAAGCGTGGCGAGAGAGCCAGCGCCGAGATCAGGGCCCCTTCGGCTGCTGGGGGCTGCTCCCAGAGCTGCCCGGGCCCTTGGCCGCGCTGCACCCACAGGCCGGCGTTGGTGGCGGCCAGAACCACCCCTTCGCCGGCCGCCAAGGCCGAGAGTGGCAGGGCATCGTAAGGCAGCCAATCCAGCCGCTGCCACTCGTGCCCATCGGTGGAGCTCCACGCCCCTTCCATCGCGCCGTAGGCGTAGAGCAGGCCGCCGCCGACCGTCAGGCGGGCCAAGCCGCGGCAGCTCAGGGCCGAGGCCGGAGCCCAGGCGCGCCCCCCGTCATTCGAAGTGAGGAGGCCATCCTCGAAGAGGCCGGCGGCCAGCGCCTGCCCCTGGCCACCCAGGCAGAGCACGGCCGGGAGGTCGCTGGCCGTCGGCTGCCAGGTGCGGCCGCCATCGCCGGAGCGGAAGAGGGCGTCGTCGGTGCCCACCACCAAGAGCCCACTCTGGGCCACGTCGGGGTCTACCCACAGGGCGCCGATGGGCGCCCTTTCGCCCTGGGCCGTGTGGGGAGCGCCTGCTGTGGGCTGCCACGTCTGGCCGCCATCGGTGGAGCGGAAGAGCCCGTGCTCCAGCGTGCCCAGGTAGAGCACGAAGCCAGGCTCGCTGGGCCAGGGCGCGCCGGCCAAGGCCTCGATGACAGCGTCGGGCGCGTCCCAGCCGGTGCGACGCCAGGCGCGCCCGCCGCCAGACGAGCGGTAGAGCCCTTCGGTGGTGGCGGCGAAGACCAACTCTCGCTCGCCCCAGGCCGGGGCGCAGACCAGTCCGGTGACGTAGGGCGCCTGCAAGCCTACGTTGGCCCGCCGCCAGCGACGACCGCGGTCGGCCGAACGCAGGACGCCGGCCCCGTCGGTGCCCAAGATCAGCACGCCGTCTTCGTCGAAGTGCGGCGAGACGGCCAGGCACGAGACCCTCTCGGTGACCTCGTCCAGCCAGCACCACTCCCAACTGGCGCCGCCATCCAGCGAGCGCACCAGACCGCCGTTCATGCCGGCGGCGAACAGGTAGCCTTCCACGGCCCACAGGCCCACCGTCGTCTGGAAAGGCGGCTGATCGGGGGTGGGCCACCAGGCATCGCCCTGTTGGCGGAAGAGGCCGGCCCACGTGGCGGCCCAGAGGCCGCCCTGGGTATCCAGCGTCAGATCCAGCACGGTGCCGCCGGGGGCGACGGGGGCCATGGGCGTCCAAGAATGCTGTGTCATATTCGGCGCTGCTCCTTCGTTGGGCCTGGC
>JAAYZY010000101.1 GCA_012514615.1 Chloroflexota bacterium
CCATCTGCCTGGACCTGACCCGCTTCGTCCAGCGATCCAACGGCATCTTCGGGCAGTCTGGCACCGGCAAGTCGTTCCTAGCCCGCATCCTCCTGGCCGGCATCATCCAGAAGAAGGCGGCCTCCAACCTGATCTTCGACATGCACAACGAGTATGCCTTCGGCGTGAAGAGCGAGGGCGGGGGCTGGGTGCGGGGCCTGCGGGAGATCTTCGGCCCCCGCATTCAGGTCTACACGCTGGACAAGGAGGCGGCCAACCGATCGGGGCGGGGTGTGGACGGGGTGCTCTCCATCGGGCAAGACCAGATCGAACCGGAAGACGTCTTGCTGCTGGCCGATGAGCTGGATCTCACCTCCACGGCCCGGGCCACGGTGGGCTTGCTGCAGGACCGCTTTGGCAAGGGATGGCTGCAGGAACTGCTGGCCATGGACCGGGACGGGATCAAGGCGTTCTACGAGGCCACCGGCGCACACGAAGGGGCCACCGAAGCGCTGCAGCGCAAGCTGCGGGAGCTGGCCCGCCGGCCCTACGTCCAGGAGCGGGGGGCGTTTGAGCAGATCGACCAGATGGTGGAGCTGTTGGTGCGGGGCACCCACGTGATCCTGCAGTTCGGGCAGCACAACCACCTGCTGGACTACATGCTGGTGGCCAACATCATCACTCGGCGCATCGGCGAGCGCTACAGTGCGTTGTGGAACCGCTACTTGGAGACGCGCGACGAACCAGACAAACCGCCTCAGCTCATGATCACCATTGAGGAGGCCCACAAGTTCCTGAACCCGGCGGCGGCGCGGCAGACCATCTTCGGCACCATCGCCCGGGAGATGCGCAAGTTCAACGTCACCCTCATGATCATCGATCAGCGGCCCAGCGGGATCGATACGGAGATCCTCTCGCAGATCGGCACGCGGGTGACGGGCAAGATGACGGAAGAGCGGGATATCGAGGCGGTGCTCACCGGGGTGGGAAACCGCGCCTTCCTGCGGGGCGCCCTGGAGAGCCTGGACACGCGACAGCAGGTGCTGTTGATGGGCCACGCCTTGCCCATGCCCATCGTGGTGCGCACGCGGCCCTACGATGAAGCGTTCTACCAGGCGGTGTCGCCCCTGTCGCAGGAGCCTCATCGCCCGGACGACCTGAACAAGACCGACGAACTGTTTGCCTAATCAACGTTCCTAGTGAACGACCGAACAAGGATGTGACCCATGGCGCGAGAAATCGGAGATATCCACCGCCTGTGGCAGCGACGTGGCCGGCCGGCACCGCCGCCTGACGACTTAGGCATCGCCTGGAGCTTCTTGGGAGGGCGGCCTGAGGGCGCCCTGGCCCATAGCGACCCTGAGCTGGCGGAAGCCATCGGCCTGGAGGCCCACCGCCAGTGCGACAACATCGAGCTGATCGCCTCGGAGAACTACGTCAGCGCTGCGGTGCTGCAGGTCATGGGCTCGATTCTCACCAACAAGTACGCCGAAGGCTATCCCGGACGACGCTACTACGGCGGTTGTGAGTACGTGGATGTGGTGGAGCGGCTGGCCATTGAGCGGGCCAAGGCCATCTTCGGCGCAGACCACGCCAACGTGCAGCCGCACTCGGGGTCCCAGGCCAACATGGCGGTCTACTTCGCCATGCTCAAGCCCGGCGACCGCATCATGGGCATGAACCTGAAGCATGGCGGCCACCTCACCCACGGCAGCCCGGTGAACTTCTCCGGCCGTCTCTATGAGGTCATCCCCTACGGCGTGTCGCCAGAGACGGAGCAGCTGGACCACGATGCCATTGCCCAACAAGCCGAGGATGTGCGGCCCAAGATGATCGTCTGCGGAGCCAGCGCCTACCCTCGGGTGATCGACTTCGCCCGCCTGCGGCAAGCGGCCGATGCGGTGGGGGCCTACCTCATGGCCGATGTGGCCCACATCGCCGGGCTCATCGCGGGGGGGGTGCACCCCAACCCGGTGCCTCACTGTCACTTCGTCACCGCCACGACCCACAAGACCCTGCGCGGCCCACGGGGCGGCCTGATCCTCTGCCAGGCGGAGTTCGCCCAGGCCATCGACAAGAGCATCTTCCCGGGGATCCAGGGCGGCCCCATGATGCACACCATCGCGGCGAAGGCCGCGGCCTTTGGTGAAGTGCTGCAGCCGGAGTTCCGCGCCTACCTGCAGCGGGTGGTGGGCAACGCCCGCACCTTGGCCTACCACCTCCAAGCCAGGGGGCTGCGCTTGGTCACCGGCGGCACCGACAACCACCTGCTGTTGGTGGATGTGGGCCACAGCGGGCGCAACGGCGACGAGGTGGAGAAGGCGCTGGACGCGGTGCGCATCACCGTGAACAAGAACGCCATCCCCTTCGATCCCCAGCCGCCCACAGTGACCAGCGGCATCCGCATCGGCACGCCGGCAGTGACCACGCGCGGCTTCGGCCCCATGGAGATGGAGCGCATCGGCGACATGATCGCCGACACGGTGCTGTGCTGGGGCGATCCGGACGTGCCGCAGCGCATCCTACAGGAAGTGAGCGGCATCTGCGCTCGCTTCCCCATCCCAGGCATCCCGGCCAACGGCGCCGCGAGCTGAGGCTGGAGCCCTGGGGGAGCCCACGCGGGAGGAGCACGTGCAGCGCCCACTGAAGATCGTGACGACCGAAGAGATGCGCCTCTTGGAGCAGCAGGCCGACGCCGCCGGGCATCCCTACGCCCAGATGATGGAGCTGGCCGGCCGGGCAGTCGCTGCGGCCATCCAGGGAGAGCGCCCAGAGGGGCCGCCGATGGCTGTGGTGGTGCTGGCCGGGCCAGGCAACAACGGCGGCGACGGCCTGGTGGCCGCCCGCTGCCTGCAGGAGTGGGGGCATCAGGTGGGGGTCTTCTGCTGCCACCGCCGCACCGAAGGCGACCCCAACTACGAACGGCTGCTGGCCAGGGGGGCGGAGGTGCTCCACGCCCAAGACGAGGGCAGTTGGGCCACCCTGCAGGGGTGGCTGGCCCGGGCCGAAGTGATCGTCGATGCCCTGTTGGGCACGGGGGTGACCCGGCCCATCGAAGGCCTCATCGGGCAAGCGCTGCGCCTGACCCAGGAGCGGCTGGCCCCTTCGGCGGTGGGGGGGCTGGGCGACCGCCAAGGCGTGCGCTGGTTGGTGCCGCCCGGCCCCGCGGGCAGGCCGGCGCGGCCCACCCTGGTGGCGGTGGATTGCCCCAGCGGCCTGGACTGCGACGGCGGGGCCATCGATCCGGCAGCAGTGCCGGCCGATCTCACGGTGACCTTCGCTTGCCCCAAGGCGGGCCACTTCCTCTTCCCGGGGGCCAGCTACGTGGGCCGCCTGGCGGTGGCCGACATCGGCATCGCCCCGGCCTTGGCCGACGAGGTGGTCGTGGAGCTGGCTACGGCGCCGCAGGTGGCCAGTCTGCTGCCGGCCCGGCCGCTGAACGCCCACAAGGGGACGTTCGGCAGGGCGCTGCTGGTGGCCGGCTCGGTGAACTACACCGGGGCGGCCCACCTGGCGGCGGCGGCCTGCGCCCGGGTGGGGGCGGGCCTGGTGACGGTGGCGCTGCCGCGCCCCCTGCACCCTGTGCTGGCCTCCTGTCTGCCGGAGGCCACCTGGCTGCTACTGCCCCACGTGCTGGGGGTTGTGAGCCCGGATGCCTTGGGCTTGGTGAAGCAGAGTCTGGCTGGTCGCACTGCGCTGTTGGTGGGCCCGGGGCTCACCCAAGAGCAGGAGGCGGTTCGCTTCGTGCATGGTCTCCTGCGGCCTGATGGGCAGCAGCCTCAGGCTGCCCGCCAGATCGGGTTCGTGGGCCAGCGGCGCGAGAGCCCAGCTTGGGAGGCGTCGTCGGATCGGCCGCCGATGGTCATCGACGCCGACGCGCTGAACGCGCTGGCCAGCGAGCCGGCCTGGCCCGACTGGCTGCGAGAGACCGAGGCGGTGCTCACCCCGCACCCGGGCGAGATGGCCCGACTGTGGGGAGTCTCGGTGAGCCAGGTGGAGGCCGACCGCTGGGCAGTGGCCCGCCAGGCGGCCCAGCGGTGGGGGCAGGTGGTGGTGCTGAAAGGGGCGCA
The DNA here is from genome assembly GCA_012514615.1 of Chloroflexota bacterium. Next base: position 4,050 of record JAAYZY010000101.1, read on the forward strand.
CACCGCGGTGGCCGGGCCGGATGGTCGCCTCACGGTGAGCCCCTTCGCTAACCCGGCGTTGGCCACGGCTGGCTCCGGCGATGTCCTGGCTGGCATCATCACCGGCTTGCTGGCCCAGGGGGTGGCCCCGTACGAGGCGGCGGTGGCCGGCGTTTACCTGCACGCGCTGGCCGCCGAACAGCTTCGCGTCGGCGTCGGGGGCGCTGGGATGTTGGCTGGCGACCTGTTGGGGGCGTTGCCGGGGGCGATGGCAGCGCTGCGGGCCACCGCCGGTCGGTAGGCTGGCCCGTGCGGGGCGGCCATGCGCCCCAGGGGGGATTGACGATGCACATTCTGGCTGTGGATGTGGGCGGGAGCACACAAGACATCCTGCTCTTCGACAGCGCCCGTGCGCCTGAAGACTGCCTGCGCATGGTGATGCTCGCGCCCACCGTGCTGCTGGCGCGGGAAATCCAACGGGCTACGCAGCGGGGGGAGGCCATCTGCCTGGTGGGGGAGACCATGGGCGAGGGGCCGTGCTGCAAGGCGCTTGAGGATCATCTGGCGGCCGGCCTGACAGTCTACGCGACCCCGGAATCTGCCCGCACCTTGGGCGATGACCTGGGAAGAGCCCAGAGCCTGGGCGTGCGGTTGGTCTCGGACGACGAGGCCAAGCAGTTGGTGCACATCCGCCAGTTGCGTACCGGCGACCTGGACATGATCAACATCCGCTCGGCGCTCCAGGCGTTGGGGGATCAGGATCAGTTCGACGGGCTGGCGGTGGCGGTGTTCGACCACGGCCGGGTACCCAGGGGGGAGAACGATCGGCGCTTCCGCTTCCGCTACCTGGTGCAGGGGGTGCAGGGATCTGGCCAACTGAGCGCCTTCGCCTACCCGGCCAACCAGATCCCGCCAGAGCAGACCCGCATGCTGGCTGTGGCCAAGATCGCCCCGCCGGACCTCCCGCTGATGGTGATGGACACCGCGGCTGCGGCAGTGCTGGGCGCTCTGGAAGACCCGGTGGTTCATGAGATGCACCACAAGGTGGTGGCCAACGTGGGCAACTACCACACCTTAGCCTTCGACCTTCAGGAGCGGGAGGTCTTGGGGCTGTTTGAGCACCACACGGAGCTGCTGTCGCCCTTCAAGCTGGAGACGCTGCTGCGGCGACTGGCGGCAGCCGCGCTCACCGACGCCGAGGTGTTCGACGACCACGGTCACGGCGCGTGGATCCGCGAGCACCCCAGCGCGCCGGTGGAGTTCTTGGCGGTGACCGGCCCACAGCGGGCCATGCTCCGCGGCTCGATCCTGAAGCCGTACTTCGCGGTGCCCTACGGTGACGCCATGATGGCCGGCTGCTGGGGCCTCATCCGTGCTGCGGTGGCGGTGATGCCGGAGTGGGTGGATGGGATCCTAGATGCCCTGGACGCTGCCGCCGAACCGCCCTCGGCGCTGTGGGGCGAGGGCTAACTGCGGCCCCAGCGCAGCAGGCGCATGGCGTTCAGCACCACCAGCACGGCAACACCGGTGTCAGCGAATACCGCCATCCACAGGGTGGAGCGGCCCAACAACGCCAGCACCAGGAACGTGAACTTCACCAGCAGCGCAGCGGCCACGTTCTGCCGCACGATGTGCATGGCCCCGCGGCTCAGGGCGATGAGGCGTGGGATCAGGCGCAGGTCGTCGCCCATGAGGGCCACGTCGGCGGTCTCCAGGGCTTGGTCGGTGCCGGCTGCGCCCATGGCCAGGCCCAGGGTGGCCCGCGCCAGGGCTGGGGCGTCGTTCACGCCGTCGCCTACCATCCCCACCGCGCCGTGGGCGGCTGCCAGCTCGGCAACCGCCTGGACCTTGGCTTCCGGCAGCAGGTTGGCGCGGTAGTCGTCCAGGCCGGCTTGCTGGGCCACGGCCTGGGCCACCACGGCGTTGTCGCCGGTGAGCATGACCCGGGGCCGCAGCCCCAAGTTGCCCAACTGCTGTACCACCGTCGGGGCCTCCGGCCGCAGCGCGTCCGCCACCCCGACAACGCCCACCACCTCCGCCTCTCGGGAGACGAGCAGGGCGGTGCTGCCAGCGCTCTCCAGCCGCTCGGCGGCGTCGCAGACCTCTCTGGCGTGGGGCAGGGTCTCACAGAAGTGGGGATGGCTGCCCACCGTCACCAGCACCCCGTCTACTCGCCCCTGCACTCCTCGCCCCACCAGCGCCTGGACTTCTTGGGCCGCCCCGATGGGCAGACCCCACTCTGCGGCCTTGGCCACCACAGCCTGGGCCAGGGGGTGCTCCGAGCGGCTTTCCACCGCCGCGGCCAGCGCCAGCACGTCTGCAGCCGGCATCCCGTTCAGGGCCACGACCTCGGTGACCGCTGGCCGGCCCACCGTGAGGGTGCCGGTCTTGTCCAGGGCGATGGCTTGCAGTCGGGCCGCGTCTTCCAGGTGCACGCCGCCCTTGATGAGGATGCCCTGGCGGGCGGCGTTGGCGATGGCCCCGGCCACCGCCACGGGCGTGGAGATGACCAGCGCGCAGGGGCAAGAGATGACCAGGAGCACCAAGGCGCGGTAGAGCCACTGGGAGAAAGCGCCCCAGCCCAACAGCGGCGGCAGCAAGGCCACGACAAGGGCCGCCGCCACCACGGCCGGAGTGTAAACCCGGGCGAAGCGGTCGATGAAGCGCTGGGAGCGGGCCTTCTGGGACTGCGCTTCTTCCACCAGGTGCACCATGCGGGCGATGGTGTTGTCGCTGGCTAGGCGGGTCACCCGCACCGTCAACGCGCCGCTGCCGTTGACGGAGCCAGCGTAGACCTCCGCGCCCGGGCCGCGCTCCACCGGCAGCGACTCGCCAGTGACCGCCGACTGGTCCACCGCTGAACGCCCTTCGGCGATCAACCCGTCCATGGGGATACGATCGCCGGGGCGAATGACGATGACGTCGCCCACCGCCAGGCTGCCCACCGCCACCCGCTCTTCTTGGCCGTCCGGCAGCAGGCGCGCGGCTTCGGCAGGGGCCAGCGACATGAGGGAGCGGATGGCGTTGCGAGCGCGCCCGGTGGTGTAGCTTTCCAGCAGCTCGCCGATGTTGAAGAGGAAGACCACCACCGCCCCTTCGGCCCATTCGCCGATGGCCATGGCCCCGACGGCGGCAATGGTCATGAGCAGGTTGATATCCAGCGAGCGGGCAAGCCGCAGCGACTGCCACCCTTTGCGGGCCAGGGGTGCGCCGGCCACCAGGATGGCCAGCCCGTAGAAAACCGGGCCCCACCAGGGAGGCGTTGGGGCCACGCGGCTGACGGCCCCCAGAAGCAGCAGCAGCCCGGCCGCCAGGGTAGTGGCCTCTGCTTGGCGGCGCTGCAGCCAGATCCGCCAGGGCGCGCCCTGGGCCTCTGGCCCAGCGTCGGGGGGGCGTTCTGCCACTCCGTAGCCCAGCTTGTGCACCCGACCGACGATCTCGTCCAAGGAGACCTGTTGCGGGTTGTACTCGACGCGCAAGGTGCCGGCTGCTAGGTTGACGGCGCTCCAGAAGACGCCAGGCAGCCTGCCGACGCCCTCTTCCACCTTCAAGGCGCAGTCGGCGCAGTCCATTCCTTCGATGGCGAGGGTATCGTGGTGGAAGCTGTGGCGGACCTCTGCGCCGGCCTGGTGGGCCATGCGCTCTACCTGGGCCAGCGAGACCAACTGGGGGTCGTAGTGCAGGGTCAGGGCGCCCTGGGTCGGGTTGAGGTGCGCCACCCGAATGCCGCGGCGGGTCAACAGGAGGTCGCGCAGGCGTTGGGCGCAGTCCAAGCAGGGGGGCTGCCCAGGCAGAAGCACCTCGATCCTAAGAACCTTGGTTTCGAGTTCGGCCGGGGAGGCCCCATCTTCAGAGGCTGTGGGCAGAGATGGTTGAGCGTTCATTGGTGCGACCCTGCGGCAGATGCGCCGACGTTAGAACGGCAGGCTTTCGCTGGCCTTGGCTGTCACTGGCGCTCCGCCGTGGCTACCGTCAGCTTCGATGCCCAGGTGGTCCAGCCCCTGTTCGAACAGGATGCGCACATGCTCGTCGTCCAGGGAGTAGAAGACCCGGCGGCCCTTGCGCCGCGCCCGCACCAAGCGCAAGGACCTGAGAATGCGCAACTGATGCGACACCGCCGGCTGACTGATGCCCAGCAGGCCCACCAGATCGGTGACGCAGAGCTCCGAGTGGTGCAGCGCGCTGACGATGCGGATGCGCGTCGGGTCGGCCAGGGCGCCGAACAGGGATGCCAGGTCGAAAGCCAGGTCTTCATCTACCAAGGCCTCACGAAGCCGAGCGCTGGTGGCCTCTTCATCCAGGAGGCAGTACTCGTCTCTCGTCGAACTCATTCTTCACCTCGCTTGCCCACACGCTAAAGAAGGATTGTAAGTAGTTACACATAGACATGCTACCACAAATGCCCCCTTCTTGTCAAGGGAGATGGGCGCGGCGACATGCCCCTGGCGCTGGATCCCACCCAGCGCCAGGGGCATGTGCAGAATCGCGTCAGCCTATGATGAAGACGGGGTCAGGGGTGGGCGGTAGACCATGAGGTGGCCGAGCCGTCCGCTCTCGCCCAGGTAGATCTCGCCGTCCGGGCCGGCGGCCATGGCCTCCACGTCGTAGGCCGCCCACTCCTTGGGGAACATGGCCCGAGGCAGGCCTAGGTCGTGTATGGTGTGCCCCTGCAGGTCCACCTGGAAGAGGCGGCCGACCCACCCAGGCTCGCCAACGAAGCCGTAGAGGACTGCGCCGCTCTGGGTGAGGGCGCGCACCCGAGAAGCCCGACCCGGCTTGCCCAGCGGGCGGATCTGCCGCTGCTCCAGGTCCAGGGTGAAGAGGATGCCGTCGGCTGCCGCGGACCCGAACAACAGCCCCTGGCCCACCGCCAACAGCGCATCCAGACCGTTGTAGAGCTCCCGGGCCGGTTGGCAGGGCAGAGTTAGGCCGCTGTCTTCCAGGCGCTCGGCCTGGGGATCGTAGCGGAAGAGCCGGCCATCGGCCCCGGAGGTCCAGACGTTGCCCTGGGCGTCGCAGTGCAACACCCGCGCCAGGTGCAGGCCCTTGGGTACCTGGGCTACTAGGGCGGCGGGGCCATGGGGCATCTCCCAGCGCACCAGGTGGGCGTCTGGCGTCGTCAGGCCCCAGAGCGTGCGGCCATCCGAGGCCAGGGCCAGCGCCCAGATCCCTTGGCCCGGCCAAGGCGCGCCCAGATCTCGCACCTGCTCATCGGCCCGGTAGGGGAACGGTTCTCGGGGCAGGGCCCAACCTTCGATGGAGTCGAAGGTCACTGGCACCTCCAGCGCTGGATCATGCACGAAGAGATGGCCGGCGGCCTGCCCGGTGGGTTCGAAGGTGCCGCCGTAGATGCGCCCATCCGGGGCGACTTGCAGGCAGCGGCAAGATTGCCCCTCCGGCAGGGGGCCCAGGGGCAGAACCCGGCAAAGAACGTCGGTGAGGTTGGCCTGGGGGCTGTAGACGAAGAGGCGCCCCTTCTGGCCGCTGGTGGCGCCGTAGAGCCGGCCGTTGGGGCCCAACTGCAGTGCAGTGATGGAGCGCTCGTTGGGCGGGATCACCGGGCCTTTGCCCGGCCAACCCAGATCGTGGACGAAGAGCGAGCCCCGGCGCACGAAGGCGGCGCTGCGCATGATGATGTAGTCATCGGCCCGCTCGACGATGCCTTCGCGGTCCAGTTGGCCCCACGGGTTCAGCGGGATGGCCGGCTCGGGCCTGGCCGGGGCTGGCTGGGCCTGCTGCGGGTCGAAGCAGAGCAACTGCAGCGGCGGCTTGGCCACGGCGCTGGCGAAGTAGAGCCGGCCGTCGGCCCCCAGGGCGGCGTCTTGGCAGTCGGAGGTGGGGGGCAGCCCGTTGGCTTGCATGAGCCCGAAGTCCACCGTCTCGTGCGTCTGGAGGTCGAAGCGGAACAGATGGGGGCCGGGGTCGCCGTAGAGGCGCGTTGCGATGTTGCCCATGGCCACGTAGAGGGCCCCGCTCTGATCCCAGACCATGGCCTTGCCCGGCGGCAGGTACGAGTAGCCGTCCCACCGCTCTTCTCCGCAGATCAGCCCGTGATCGGTCATGTGGCCGTAGGGGCCATCTGTGGGGTTGTACTCGAAGAAGTGCATGGACCGGGAGCCGAAACCGAAAAGGCGCACGCCGTCGGGGCCGACCTTCATGCGGCGGGCGCGGTTCTCGTGGCCGCCGCGCCACGGCGCGTCGGGGATGCGCACCGGCAACTGCTCTATGCGGCCCTGACGGGGATCGTAGCGGAGCAGGTTGCCGTCGTCATCGGTAGTGAAGACGTAGCCGGCGGCTGACCAGCAGGGACCCAAGGCGTCGTGCTGGGAGATGCGCCCCAGGTCCAACACCTCTCGGCTGCGCAGCCGGTAGACCAGGAAGTGTACCCGTGGGCAGCTCACCAGGTACAGCTCTTCCTGCTCGGGGTTGTAGCTCATCCAGCGGCAGCCTTCACGGGGGGCCACGATGCCCAAGTCCAGGGCGCTGTCGTTCTGGGGATCGTAGCAGACCAGGTGGGCGCCGGTGTAGCAGCGCTCCGGGTCGTCGAGCACGTCGAAGATGCGCACGTAGCGGACGCCGGGCGGCGGGGCGGTGAAATGGGTGGCGAAGTAAATCTTGCCGTCCACCGCCACGCACATGGCAGTGTGAATCTTGGAATGGGGCGGGCGCTGCCTGTCTCGAGCTTCCGGCAGCAGCGCCGTCAGGTCCACCACGTCGCGCAGGCTGTCTGCGGTCGGGTCGTAGGCGAAGACGTGGGCGTGCAGGCCTGCGCCGAACTCCGTGCAGGCCGAGAAGTAGATCTTGCCGTCTTGGCCACAGACGACGGAGTAGGCTTCCTCGTGGTGGGGCAGTTGGGGGATGGTCCTGGCAAGGAAGTTGGTGGCGCTCATGGGCTTGCTGGTGCTCCTCTCAGTTCGTGTTAGGGGGTACCCTCTGGCAACTGCTGCAGTACGGGGCGGATGCCCCGCGCTGCTGCGGCGCGGTGACTGATGCGGTTCTTCTCCTCTTCCGGCAGCTCGGCCATGGTGCAGCCGTGGGTGGGCAGGAAGAACAGCGGATCATAGCCGAAACCGCCGCTGCCCTGGGGCTCGTGGGCGATGACCCCTGCGCAGGCACCTTCGGCGGTCCAGCGCCTCCCCTGGGGGGAGGCAACGGCAATGACGCAGCGGAAGCGCGCTTGGCGCTCCCCGTCGGGGGTCTCCCGCAGCTTCTGCAGCAGCAGCCGGCAGCGGTCAGCGTCTGAGAGGCCGGGGCCGCCGTAGCGGGCGGAGAGGATGCCCGGCTCGCCCCCCAAGGCGTCCACCTCCAGGCCTGAATCGTCTGCCAAGGCCAGCAGACCGCTGGCGTGGGCGAAGGCGCTGGCCTTGAGCAGGGCGTTCTCGGCGAAGGAACCGCCGTCCTCTTCCACATGGACCTGCAGGCCGATCTCTCGGGGCGACACTGGGGTGAAGGGCAATCCGTGCAGGAGTTGGCGAAACTCCCGCAGCTTGCCCTGGTTGTTGGTGGCGATCAGCAGGTTCGGCATTGGCGCTCTCCTGAGGGGCACTTGGCGCAACCGGGCCCATCATACCACATCTGCCGGGATGGGCCAAGCCTAACACAGCACAACTCTGGCCCAAGGCCCGCGGCGCACAGGGGGCCCTGGTATCGCGCTCCCCGGAGTTGACGGAACAGGCGGTGGCAGGTATAATTACATTGTGTACCGTTAAGCTCACTTGGCCAGGGGGATCATCGGTCTAGGTTGCCAGCCACTAGAGCTTTGGGGGGATGCATGGTCAGATGGCGCTGAAGGGGAACCTGCAAGATTTCGGCACTGCTCAGTTGTTCAACCTCATCCACTCCACGCGCAAGACGGGGGCTCTGGAGGTTGAGCATGAGACGGACTCGGCCCGCTTGCACTTCCGCGATGGCCGCCTGATTCTGGCAGCGCGGGACGGGCAGGCCCCGGCACTGGTGGAGCGCCTGCTGCAGGGCGGCAAGATCACCGCGGAGCAGTCCCAGACGGTGGCGTCAAAGGCCCGCCTCGGCACCGACAAGGAGGTGGGGTTGCTGCTCATCGGCGCCGGCTTCGTCTCACAAGACGAGATCGTGACCACGGTGCGCGGACAGATGCTTGGGGTGGTGGGTGACCTTTTCGCCTGGGGGGAGGGGCGGTTCCGCTTCGAGGCAGGCGTCCAACCGCCGGAAGACTCTATCACCGTGGCGCTGGAGCTGGATCGCCTCATCTTGGAAGCCAGCCGCCACGGGCAGCCGCCGGCGCGCCTGGCGGACGAGCTGCCCGACCTGGAGGGGACCGGTCTGCGGCTCCCCCAGAATCCCGGGCGTCGGCTGCGGCATGTCAATCTCACCGTGGACGAGTGGCGGGTGATCTCGTACATCAACCCGCGCAACTCGCTGCGCCAGATTGCCCGGGCTTGCGGCCTGGACGACAACCAGGTCCGCCAGATCGTGTCGGGCCTGCTCAACGCCGGGCTGGTGGAGCTGGCTGCGGTGGGTGGGGCTGCGCCCGCCCCTCAGGTGCAGCCAGCAGCCGCGCCCACCTTGCGGGCGACCCTGCCCAAGCCCAGCAGCCGCCCAACACGCAGCCTCATCCAGCGCATCATCGACCGCCTGAGGCGGCTGTGATGGCGCTGACTTGGCCTCGACCCAAGGTGCACGCTGCCGACTAGGAGTAGCCAGGGCATGCAAGCGGTCAAGATGGTTGTCACCGGGCCGTTCAGCGCAGGGAAGACGGAGTTCATCCGCTCCATCAGCGAGATCGACGTGGTCTCCACCGAGCGCAGGATCACCGACGAGACCCGGGGCATCAAGGCGCAGACCACCGTGGCCATGGACTTCGGCCGCATCACGGTGGATGATGACTTGGTGCTGTACCTCTTCGGTACCCCGGGCCAGAAGCGCTTCGACTTCATGTGGGAGATCCTCTCTGAGGGGATGCTGGGGTTCGTGGTGCTGGTAGACAGCGTCCGCCCCGAGACGTTCCGGGAAGCGCGGCGCATCCTGGAGGCGTTTCGCAGCTATGCCGGCGTGCCGTATGTGGTGGCAGCCAACAAGCAAGACTTGCCAGACGCCTGGGCGCCGGAGGACTTGCGGGTGGCCCTGCGGGTGGAGCGCGGGGTGAAGGTGCTGCCGTGCGTGGCGACTTCGGCGGAGAGCGTACAGTCGGTGTTGCTGGAGCTGCTCTACAGCATCCTGGAGCGCTGCTCGGAGTCTTGAAGGATGCGGGGGCTCTGCCTGGGCCCCTGGGCCGGCGGGGGCAGCTTTGCCCAGGGGATGTGGCTGCTGAGCATCACCTGAGCGCCCAGCTCTCTGCTGGGCAGTCGATTCGCCGCCTTGGTCAGGGTTGCGTTGGGGGACGAACGGGATGACCACGGACGGGGTCAAAGGCACGCGCACCCAGCGCCTGTGGTGGAACGGGGCGGCAGTTCTGTGCGTGTTGTTGTGGGCCGCCAACTGGTACGTCACGCTCCAGCGGCCAAGCCCTCAGATCCATGTGTCGCCCGCCTTGGAGGTGGCCGCTCTGGGGGTGGGCGGCCCAGGCCAGCAGGCCGGCGTGCAGGTGGGCGATCGCCTGGTGGCGGTGGCGGACGTCCCGGTGCATACGGTGATGGAGCTCCTGGCGATCTACGATCGGCACCGCACCGGCGACGTGGTCACCTTCACGGTGCAGCGGGGCGGCCAGACGGTGCGCTTGCCGGTGACGCTGGGGCGGTACGTGGTGGGCGACTACCCCTTGGCCGGCACGCTCATCGCCCTGCTGTTCGGCGCGTTGGGTTGGTGGGTCTACCGGCGGCAGCCCGGCAGCGCAACGGCTCGTCTCTTCTTCGCCGGCTGCCTGTCGGTGTTCCTGCGCTTCGGCCTGGTGGTTGGCGATTGGCCGCCCGGCGTGGTGGGGCGGCTGGTGGGGCTGGCCGCCTTCCCCGGTGTGGTGCTGCATTTCTTCTCCGTCTTCCCAGTCCGGCGCACGCGCTGGCTGCCTCTGCAGCGTTGGTTCCATGTCCCCTCGCTCTTCTTCTTCCCGGGGGCGCTGGCAGCCTACGGCGCTGGGTTGGCCCAGGGCGTAGGCCCCTACTTCGGCGAGCCTCTCTTCGCCGTGGAACGGGCCATGTCGCTCTATGCCATCGCCTGCGCCGCCGCCGGGGTGGTGCTGGTGGTTGAGGCCTACCACCGCCTCGATGACCCCCTGATCCAGCGGCAGAGCCAGTGGGTGGCTCTGAGCACGGCGCTGTCGGTGACCATCCTCCTGCTCTACGAGCTGGGGTCCAGCCTGGGCCAGGCGACTGCTGGCCACGCGGCGCTGGCGGTGCTGGCCACTGGCGCAGCGCCGGTGGGCTTCGCCTGTGCCATCTTGCGCTACCGCCTGCTGGAGATCGACGTGGTGGTGCACCGCGGCGCCGTCTACGTACTGCTGACGCTGGCGTTTCTGGCGACGCTCCTGGTGGTTCTGAGCACGGTAATCTCGCTCATGGCGTTGGCCGGCATGCACCCCATGGCCCTGGCCGGCGCTGTGGTGCTGGTCACCCTGCTGCTGGTGCTGCTGTACGAGCCGGTGAGGCGAACCATTGAGTGGCTGGCGAACCGGTTGCTCTTCCGCCGCCAAGCCCTCTGGCAAGAGGCCACTGCAGCGCTGCGGCAGCAACTGCGCAGCCTGGCACGCCTGGATGACCTGACAGCGGCCCTCACCCGGGACCTGCCGGAGCGGCTGGGCATTGCCGGCGGCTGGCTTCTGCTCTTCGACCCGCTGGAGCCCCAGACCGCCCGCTGCCTCACCACCAGCAGGGGCCCACTGGCCCTGTCGGCGGCCCCGGTCCTGGCTGCGTGGGTGGCGAAGCGCGATGGCAAGGCGAGAGGAGCGCCGCTGCTGTTGCGGGAGGTACCGTCTGACTGGCCGGTGGAGGCTGTGGCACCGTGGGCGGCGGCGGGCGCCGAGCTCTGCCTGCCGCTGTGGCACCACGGCGAGTTGGTGGGCCTGTGGCTGTTGGGCGCGCTGGCGGGCAAGGCCCAGTACCAGTCTGCCGAGCTGGCGCTGCTGCAAGGGGCGGCGGGGTCCGCGGCTGCGGCCGTGCACAACGCCCCGCTCTACGAGGAACTGGTGGATCTGACCCAGCGGTTGGAGGCGCGGGTGGCCGACCGCACCCGGGATCTCACCGGGATCTTGGCGCGGTTCTCCCATGCGCTGGCCACGCCGGTGACGGCCATCCACGGCCACTCGGAGTTCGCCCTGAGCCACTCGTCGCGCCTGAGCGAGCTCGATGTGGAGAACCTCAGCGCCATCCGCCAGAACGCTGAGCAGCTGCTGGCGCTGGGCCGCGGCGTACGTAGCCTGGCCCAGTTGGCCACAGGCCGGCTCCCGCTGCGGCTGGAGCCTGTGGACCTGGGCGCATTGGTGCGTCAGACGGCGCGGGAGATGCTGCCCACGCTGCAGGCGGCCTCGCTGCGGCTGCAGCTGGATCTCCCGGCAGACGCCCTCTGGGCCTTCGGAGATGGCGCCCATCTCGCTGCCGTGCTGCGGGCCGTGCTGGACAACGCCTGCGCCTACACGCCCGCCGGCGGGCTGGTACAGATAGGCCTGCACCTTGGCCCCGCAGCCGAGGCGACGGTGCCCCCCGAGGAGGCCGGCGCCGCCTGGCTGCTGACCGTATCCGACAATGGCATCGGCATCCCCCCGGAGGAGATGGACGAGTTGTTCACGCCCTTCTTTCGGGGCGAGGCCGATCTGGTGCGCAGCCGCCCGGGCAACGGCTTGGGCCTGGCTGTGGCCAAGGGGCTCATGGAGGCGCAGGGCGGCTCCATCCGCGCCGAGGGCGCGCCGGCCGTTGGAACCATCGTCAACGTGGCGATCCCGCGTTGGGAAGGGGGACCTGCCGTCGCGGCTGATGTCGCACTGCGCTGAGACGGTCGTGCCCTCCACGGGGCGGCGGCTGCGCCGCGTGGGGGTGGTCGGACCTGACCCCGGATGGCCCACCGAGGGGCTGCCTTCCCCTGCTTGCATTTTGCGGCTGTTCAGGGTACATTAGGGGCAGTTCAACGGGAGGTCCACAGCAACACATGACACGAAACGACCGCAAACGACGCGAGCAGCGGCGCAAGCTGGTGCTCGGGCTAGTGGTGACCGGTTTGGCAGTGGCGCTCTTGGGGTTGGCAGGCTGCGCCCGTCCTGGTGTGGTTGACCAGCCCACAGCCGAGCCGCTGCCGTTGAAGACCAAGCGCCCCACGTTCACGGCGACTCCATTTCTGCCGCCCACGGCAACGCTGCCGCCGGTGACGCCCATCCCCACGCCGGCGCCCCCCACGGCAACGCCCGAAGCGTCGCCCACCCCGGAGGCCACGGCGACGCCGTTGGCCCCGACGGCGACCCCCACGCCAGAACCGAACCCGCTGGTGGAGGTGTCGGTGGACACGCTGAACGTCCGCTCTGGTCCGGGCGCCAACTTCGACCGCCTGGGTCAGGTCAAGCGAGGGGATCGTCTGGAGGTCGTGGCCCGCAGCACGGCCGGCGAATGGTACCAAGTCTGCTGTGTGGCAGAGCGAGAAGGCTGGGTAGCCTCCGAGTATGTGCGATTGGTGGACGGGACCACCGCGGAGATCCCGGTGAGCACGGCGGCAGCGCCCACACCGGCCCGCCCACAGGCCACCAACCCCCCGCCCACGGCCACGCCGGTGCCCGCCACAGCTACGCCGGCCTATGCGTTCGTGGTCAAAGAGGTGACCGGCTACACCGACTCCAAGCCTTACCTGACGGTCAAAGGCAAGATCTGGGACAGCAAGGCGCAGAAGGCGCTGGCCGGCTACCGCGTCAAGGCGCTGCGGAACGGGGCCGAGTCCGGCCTGGGCGAAGTCTCGCTGCCCGGCTTCAGCGATGCCACCTGCTACGGCTGCGGCGACAATCGCATCGTCAACTACAAGCTGGAGGTGACGCCGTTTGGCGACGCCCAGTGGGAGCTCTACATGGTGGATGGGAACGGGGCGCGGGTGTCCGACAGCGCCAAGTTCAACACCAGCAGCGCCAGCCCTCAGTGGTTCTACGTTGAGTTTGCCTTGCGCTAGCGGGGCCTGCGGTGATGTGCCCATGGGGGCGAGGCACCTAGCGCCTCGCCCCTTTTTGCCCCGTGTTAGCCCCAGGGAGGTGGGATGAAGCCTCTGCGAGACGTGCTTCTGCGCTACGACATGGCGCTCTTGGAAGCCATCGCGGCCTCGCGGGAAGTGGTGCTGGCGGAGAGCGACCGTCTGGACGCTGCCGATGCCCTGTGCGCGGCGCTGACGGAGCCGTCGTCGCTGGCCTACGCCTTGGCACGGCTGGGGCATCCAGCGCGGCAGGCCCTGCGCTCCCTGATGGCTGTCGGCGGACGGCAGCGTGCAGCCCTCTGGGAGCGCCGTTGGGGGGAGCTGCGGCCTTTTGGCCCCGGGCGGCTGCGCCGCGAGGCACCCTGGCGGCAGCCAACCAACGTCACTGAACGGCTCTGGTACTTGGGGCTCATCTCCCGGGCCTTCGACAAGGAAGGCGACGGCACTCGAGAGTACGTCTTCATCCCAGACGAGCTGCAGCCGGCGGTGGTGCAGTGGCTGGGGAACCAGGGAGCGGCAGGAGTGGAGTCCCTGGGTCCGGGCAGCGCGGCTCCTCCGGCGATGGCGGTCTCGGCCGGGCGAGGTTTCGCCGAAGCGGCGCTGGCGGCTCTCACCTACACGTTCAACGCCCGGGTGCGGGTGTCGGCTGGGGGGCGGCTGCACCGAGAAGACTTGGCTGCCTGGCGAGAGTACGTGGGTCGGCGCGCAGGCTGGGCTGAAGCGGACGAGCCGTTCGCTCTGCTGCACCTGCTGTTGCGGGATGGCGGGCTGCTGGGGCCAGAGGCCGGGCGGCTGAGGCCCCAGTTGGCCGCGGCGCGGCCGTGGCTGGAGACCCCCGTGGATGAGGCGCTGGCGGTTCTGCAGCGCGCTTGGCTGGAGACGCTCCGCTGGAACGATCTGTGGCGGGTATCCACGCTGCGCTGTGAGCGCACCGGCTGGATGAACGACCCGCGGCAGGCTCGCCAAGCGGTGTGCGCCCTCCTGGGGCAGGCGACAGCGGGAGCCTGGTACGCCGTCCACGATCTGGTGGACGCCTTGCAGGGGGAGAACCCCGACTTCCAGCGCCCGGATGGCGACTACGATTCGTGGTTCATCCGTGACGCGGGCAGCGGGCAATACCTGCGGGGTTTCGAGAGCTGGCCCCTGGTGGAAGGGGCTCTGGTGCGCTACCTGCTGACAGGCCCCCTGCACTGGCTGGGCGTGGTGGACCTGGACGGCGAAAGCCAGCGGTTCTCGCTCTCCCCGGTGGGGACTGCCCTCCTGAGCGGGGACGCTCGCCCGGCTGTGGGGCCGCCGGAGCCGGCCCGCTGGGCCGAACCGCTGCTGCTGGAGCTGCCGCCAGAGAGCAGCCTGCTGGATCGCTTCCAGCTGGCCAGGCTCGCCGAATGGCAAGAAAGCGAGCCGCCTCGGCGCTACCGCCTGACGGCGTCGTCGGTGGGGCGGGGACTGCGTCAGCGGTTGCAGGTGGAGCA
>JAAYZY010000102.1 GCA_012514615.1 Chloroflexota bacterium
ACGGAACGACCGCAGGCGGACCAGTGGCTGGAGGTCATCCCCGAAGGCCCCGACACGCTGATCAGCGTGAGCATGGTTGGGGAGCGGTGGGTTGCCCACTACCTGCGGGACGCGCGATCGGTGGTGCGGGTGCTGGACGCGGCCGGGCGCGTGGAGCACGAGATGGGCTTCCCGGAGCCGGCTACGGTCACAGCCATGGAAGGCAGCCCCAACGGCGAAGAGATCTTCTTCCTGCAGGCGGGCTTCACCCAGCCGGGCACGGTCTACCGCTGCAACCTGGCGACGGGGGAACGCGCGGCGCTTTGGGAGCCGGTGCTGCCGTTTGACCCTGGAGAGTACGTTACGGAGCAGGTGAGCATCCCCAGCAAGGATGGCACCTGCATCCCGTTGTTCATCACGCGGCGGACAGACACGCCGCTGGATGGGAGCCGCCCGACCTACCTCTTCGGGTACGGCGGTTTCGACATCTCGCTGACGCCAGCCTATTCGCCGGCCAACATGGCCTGGATGGAAGCAGGCGGCGTCTACGTGCAGGCTGTGCTGAGGGGCGGCGGCGAGTATGGTAAAGCGTGGCACCGCGCCGGCATGAAGACGCAGAAGCAGAACGTTTTCGACGACTTCATCGCCGCTGCTGAATGGCTCGTAGCGCAAGGCTACGCCGACCGGTCTCGCCTGGCCATCGGCGGCCGAAGCAACGGAGGTCTGCTCATGGGGGCCTGCCTCACCCAGCGGCCGGACCTTTTCGCAGCCTGCCTACCGTTTGTGGGCGTGCTGGATAGCATCCGCTACTTCAACTTCGGCGTGAGTTGGCGAGGAGTGGCTGAGTACGGGTCGTTGGAGAACCCCGAGGAGTTCCAGGCGCTGCTGGTCTACTCGCCCTACCACAACGTGCATCCCGGCGTGGCCTACCCCCCGACCCTCATCTGCACCGGGGACCACGACGACCGCGTCCACCCGTCGCAGAGCTACAAGTTCGCCGCGACGCTGCAAGCGGCCCAAGGCGGCCCTGCGCCGATCCTGCTGCGCACCGACGATCGGGCGGGACACCTGCCGGGCAAGCCGGCGTCCATGATCATCGACGAGTGGGCAGACTGCTGGACCTTTGTCGCCCACGCCCTGGGGATCGCCTAGGGCCCCACCGTCTCTCCGGGCCCTCCGCTGGCGCATCCCCCATGGGTGCAACGCCAGCGGAGGGCCCCTCTGTTCCCTCTCCTCGGCCACCCTGGCCTGGCCCACATCGTTCAGCCCCACGCAATTTGACAGCTTCCTGAGGCTGTGTTATGATACAGGCACGATATATCGAGATAGGTCGCCCGATGCTGTGGGAGGACGAGGAAGGGCGGCCGGCGGGCGGCGGGAGCGGCCACTGGAGCGACGAAGGAGAGAGACGATGGCTGAGTGGGGCGGCCAGGGTGGCTGGAGTGACGATGGAAGGATCATCAGGACAGCCCAAGGCGGGGGTTGGTTGGCGGCGCGCCGTTTGACGGTCGGCGCCATCTGAGGTACCATGCTTGTACGATATGTCGCGATGAGACGGGGTTAGTCCGCACGAAGAGGGGGTGCCGTGTGACGAGATGGGAACCATGGGGTGAGCGGCCGCGACCGGGGCGGCGTTTCGAGCGCGGGGATCTGAAGTACGCTCTGTTGGACCTGTTGGCCGAGGGCCCCAGCCATGGCTACGAGCTAATGCGGATGCTGGAGGAGCGCTTCCACGGCTTCTACACGCCCAGCGCGGGGGCGATCTACCCCACGCTGCAGTGGTTGGAGGACCTGAAGTGCGTGGTCGGTGATGAGCAGGAAGGCCGAAAGGTCTACACCATCACCCAAGCGGGTCGAGCCTTCTTGACTGAGAACGGCCCAA
>JAAYZY010000103.1 GCA_012514615.1 Chloroflexota bacterium
GCTGTGGGGCATGGCGGCCGACCTGCAGAAGGAAGACTGGCGCGGCGTGGCCGCGCTGCTGGAAGCAGAGCAGCAGTCGGGCGACCGTATCGTGTTGGTGGACGAAGACATCCATGCTCCGCTGAACTACGCCTACCAAGGCGGGCTGCCCCAGCAAGGCGTCAGCCGCTTCGAGGTGGACGAGACGCGGCTGGATGGGTTGGTGCAGGGGTGGGCAGACGCCGGCGGGCGGGTCTGGCTGGTGCAGAGCCACCACGACACCGACGCCCTGGAGCGAGCCTTTGTCCGCTCGCCGCGGTGGGCTCGGGAGCTGCAGGCCGACTTCTTGGGGGTGATGGTGCAGCGGTATCGTTGGACAGAACCGACGGGGGCAGGAGGGTAGCGGTTGCTGGTGCGGTTGGCGACGGCAGGCGCGGCGGCGGCGCTGGTCTGGCTGGGGGCAGCTTTGGCAGCCCGGGCCGGCGGCCGGCCGGTGCGCGTCGCCTTCAGCCTACCCAGCGACAGCTTCGCCCTGAGCCTGCTGGCGGCAGGCGCCCTGTGGTGGCTGGCTCGGCCCGCGCCGCTGCCGGCCTATGCCTTGTGGGGCGCAGCTCTGGCCCTCACCCTGACGCCGCCCTTGGCCGCCACGGCGTGGCTCCGTGGCCCGTGGGGCTGGGTTGGGCGGCCGCGCCTGGCTCTGGCTCTGGCCCTGACGTTGTCCGGGGCCGCCGCCGTCTTCCTGTGGAAGTTCCCCGCCGCCGCTTGGGGCCAGCTCCTCTTCTTCGACGATTACCCCACCATCTACGCCTCCAGCCTGGAAGGGCTGAAGGCGCTGACCCAGGGCGGCCTCTTTGGCTGGAACAGCCGCTTGCTGGGCGGCTACTACACCGTGTCGGACGTGAACCACAACCTGGCGCTCTTCCTGCTGCCGTTTGTCGCCGCCGGGCCGCGCCTGGGCTACCACCTGCTGATCGCCGCCGCCGCGCTGGCCTTCCCGGTGCTGCTGACGCTGTGGGCGCGTCAGACCCTGCAGGGGCGAGGCGCGGCCGCTGTGGCCGCCTACTTGGCCGGCTTCTTCTTCCTCACGGTGATGGACAGCCTGCTGCACTGGGGGATGCTCAACTCGTTGCTGGGGCTGGACCTCCTCTTGCTGAACCTGCTGGGGTGGGAGCGGCTGCGAGCCGGGCGAGCCTGGTCCGTCTTCCCCCTGGCCTTCACGTTGGGGCTGACGGTCTATGCCCATGTGGGCTTCTTCCTCTACTCGCTGCTGTTCCTGGGCTTGGAGTTCCTGTGGCAGCCAAGCCGGCGGTTGGCCAGCCGCTTGGCGCTGGCGGGGCTGGGCGCCGCGGCCATCTCCCTGCCCATGACCGTGCACTACCTCCTCTACCCCGGCTTCTTCGTGGAAAGCAACGAGGCGTGGGCCCGGCAGGCGCCCGCCTGGGGCGAGGTGCTGAGGCGCTCCCTGGGCAACCTGGCTGCCTATGCCGACCTAAACGCTTGGCTGGCGCTGCCGGTGAAGGGGCAGGCGCTCTGCCTCATCACCCTGCCGGCGCTGGCCTGGGCGGCGCTGCGGGGGCCAGCGGCGGCTCGGCGCGCCGCCCTCTACGCCGCCTTGGTCATGGCCCTGGCGGCCTTGGAGCTGCCCGGTCTCACGCTGGCCCTGCAGCGAATGCGCTTTGTGCTGCCGGTCTTTCTGGCGGCGGTGTGGGCGGCCTGGGCCTGGGACGCCCGCACCGAGCGGCCGCGGTGGGCGGCCTTGCTCTTCCTGGCGGCGCTGCTCTGGGCGGCTTGGCCTCAGCGGGCTACCTGGCCGGCCACGCATCTGCCGGCGCTGCGGGAGTTCCACCCGGCGTTGATGGACCAGGTGGCGGCCCTGCCGACCGAGGGCTGGGTGCTCTGGGAAGCGCAAAGCAGCTACGACACCATCGATGATGCGGCTGTGCGCAGCCCCCACGGGCCGGTGCAGGCCCACCTGGAGGCGCTGCTGACCCTGGAGACGGACCACCGCTACATGACCCTCATCCAAGAGGGGTACCATCACAGCGTCTACCGGGGCAACGTGCTCAACGCCGGCGGCTTCCGGGGGCAGGCCATCGGCCAGATCCCGCTGGCGGAGGTGCGCGCCTTCTTGGACCGTTGGGGCGTGACCCATCTGGTGCTTTGGAGCGAGCCCTCGCAGCAGGTTTTCGCCGCCGCTCCCCAGTGGTTCCGACTGCTGTGGCAGGAGCCGCCCTGGGCTCTCTACGCCTACCTGGGGGCCGAGAGCGGCGATGTCCTGCCGGATTCTGGCACCGGCCGGCTGGAGGGCGAAGGGCCGTTTGGCTTCCAGGTGGCGCTGGAAGGCGTGCGGGCTGGCGACACGGTGGTGGTGCGGCAAAACGCCTTCCCAGCCTGGCGGGCCCACTGGGCCGGCGGCGCGGTGCCGCTTTGGGCCGACGACGAGCGGCTGGCCTTCCAGGCCCCGGCCGACGGCAGCTACGCGGTGAGCTTCCGCTACCCCCGCTACCGGTGGGCCTCGCTGTTGGCGCTGGGTACGGCGGCGGCGGGCCTGGCCAGCGGGGCCGCAGGACTCTGGAAACGCAAGAGGAGGAGACCATGATCCCTGTGGCCGAAGTCATCCTGGGAGAGCAGGAGAAAGCCTACGTCAACGACTGCCTGGAAAGCGGGTGGATCTCCTCGCTGGGCAAGTATGTGCCGGCCTTCGAAGAGGCGTTCAGCCGCTTCTGCGAGACGCGCTTCGGCGTGGCCGCCTCCAACGGCACCACGGCGCTGCACCTGGCCCTGGAGGTGCTGGGTGTAGGGCCGGGCGATGAGGTGATCATCCCCTCGCTGACCTTCGTGGCCACCGCCAACGCCGTGCGCTACACCGGCGCTACGCCGGTCTTCGCCGATTCGGAGGGAGAAACGTGGAACATGGACCCCGAGAGCGTGCGCCGCTGCCTCACGTCGCGCACCCGGGGCATCCTCCCGGTGCACCTCTACGGCCACCCGGCAGACATGGAGCCGCTTCTGGCCCTGGCCCGGGAACACGGGCTTTGGGTGCTGGAAGACGCCGCCGAGGCCCACGGGGCGCGCTGCCGTGGCCGCCGGGTGGGCGGCCTGGGGATCATGGGCTGCTTCAGCTTCTACGGCAACAAGATCATCACCACCGGCGAAGGGGGGATGATCGTGACCAACGACCCGACCCTGGCCGAGAAGGCAGCCTGGCTGCGGGACCACGGCATGTCTCGCGAGAAGCGCTACTGGCACCCGGTGGTTGGCTACAACTACCGCATGACCAACATTCAGGCGGCCATCGGCCTGGGGCAGCTGGAGCGCATTGAGAGCATCCTGGCGCGCAAGCGGGCCATCGCCCAGGCCTACGCCCAGCGCCTGCAAGGGGTGCCGGGCATCCAGCCCCAGCCGGAGGCGGCTTGGGCCGAGAACGTCTTCTGGATGTACTCGGTGTTGGTGGATGAGGCGGTCTTCGGCCTGAGCCGCGACGCGTTCATGGCTGCCCTGCGGGAACGGGAGATCGACAGCCGCCCGTTCTTCTACCCGATCCATACCATGCCGCCCTACGCGCAGGAGCTGCAGCTTCCGGTGGCCGAGCGCCTGGCCCGCAGCGGGGTGAACCTGCCTTCGGGGCTGAGCCTGACCGACGGCCAGATCGCCTACATCTGCGAGACGATCGCAAGCTTGGCCCGGGGATGAGGGGGCTGAC
>JAAYZY010000104.1 GCA_012514615.1 Chloroflexota bacterium
CGACCGTGAGCGCGTGGAGATCAGCCTGACGCAGGACCACCGCCAGGGGCGTCTGGTGGCCAACATCCCCTTGGACGTGGGACGCGCCAAGCGGGCCCATTGAGCGGGCTGCCTCTGGGAAAAGCATGATCGGGCGCGCCTTTCGCGGTTTCGATGTCCCGCTGCTGTTGGCCGTGGCCCTGCTCTCGGGCATCGGCGTCTTGATGATCTCCAGCGCCACCAGCAACTCCCCCGGGCTGGAAGGCTACGCCCTGCGCCAGATCATCTACACCGTGGTGGGCCTGGTCCTCATGCTGGTGATGACGGCTATCGACTACCGCGTCATCGCCTCGCTGCGCTGGCCCATCCTCATCCTGACCCTGATCATGCTGGCGGTCATCTTCGCCCTGGGCTACGCCAGCCACGGCAGCCAACGCTGGTTCGACCTGGGCTTCTTCAACCTGCAACCATCGGAGATCACCAAGGTGGCTTTCGTCATCGTCTTGGCGTCCTTCTTGGGCTCGCGGGGCGAGCAGATGGGCCGCCTCTCCACCCTGACGATCTCCCTGGTCCTGTTGGCCCTGCCAACGGCGCTCATCTACCTGCAGCCCGACCTGGGCACAGCCTTGGTGTTGGTCTGGGTCTGGGCCGTGATGATCTTCACGGCGGGAGTGAGCACCCTCTACCTGGGGCTCATGGGCCTGGGGGGCCTGGCAGCCCTGCCGTTCGTCTGGACTCGGCTTCAGGGCTACATGCAGCGGCGGCTGCTCACCTTCCTGAACCCACAGAGCGACCCCTCAGGCTACTACAACATCCAGCAGGCCCTGGTTGCCATCGGCTCAGGCAGCCTTTTCGGCAAGGGCTTTCGGCTCGGCTCCCAGAGCCAGTTGCACTACCTGCGCATTCGCCACACCGACTTCCTCTTCTCCGTCATCGGCGAGGAGTTGGGCTTGGTGGGCTGCTTGCTGATCATCGGTCTGCTGGGCTTCATCCTGTGGCGCCTCTTGCGAGCAGCGGAGCTGGCCCGCGACCCTTTGGGGCGCTTCATCGCTGTGGGGCTCGCAGCGATCCTGTTCTTCCAGTCGGTGGTCAACATCGGCGTCAACTTGGGGGTGATGCCGGTCACGGGCATCCCCCTGCCCTTCGTCAGCTTCGGCGGCAGCGCTCACATCACCTTCTGGATGGCCATCGGCCTGGTGCAGAGCGTGCTGCTGCGACACAAGAAGATCGACTTCTGAACCAGACAAAGAAAGGCGGCCCCTTGACCATGGAGAAGGTTCGCGTTCGCTTCGCCCCCAGCCCCACCGGATTCTTCCACGTGGGCGGACTCCGCAGCGCCTTGTTCAACTACCTCTTCGCCCGGCACCACGGCGGCACCTTCATCTTGCGCATCGAAGACACGGATCGCGCTCGCTTCCACCCAGAAGCGCTGGCGGACCTCTTCACCAGCCTGCGCTGGGTCGGCCTGGAGTGGGACGAAGGCCCTGAGGCCGGCGGCGACCGAGGCCCATACTTCCAGTCACAGCGCCTGGAGATCTACCACCGCTACGTCCAGCAGTTGGTGGACGCAGGCCGCGCCTACCCCTGCTACTGCAGCAAGGAGCGTCTGGCAGCCCTGCGGGAAGAGCAGATGCGCCGTAAGGAGCCGGTGGGCTACGACCGTGCCTGCCGCACCCTCACCGCGGCCCAGCGCGCCGAGCGTGAGGCCCAAGGCATCGTCCCGGTGGTGCGGGTGATGATGCCCCTGGAGGGCCAGACGACGTACCACGACCTGATCCGCGGCGACATCGCCGTGGACAACAGCACTCTCGAAGATGCCGTCCTGCTGAAGTCCGACGGCTA
>JAAYZY010000105.1 GCA_012514615.1 Chloroflexota bacterium
GCCACGCTGCAAGCGCACCGGCGCGCCCAAGGCGGCGCGCAGCTCCGACTCCAGGGCGCGGGTCTCCGGTGAGGGGGCCGGCTTGGCCGGCTGGGGGCGCAGCATGCGACGCACCAGCGCTTCCGTCTGCCGGACGGTGAGCTCGTGCTTGCGGATGTGGGCCAGCGCCTGCCGCTGGCTGGTTTCGTTGGGCAGGCCCAAGAGCGCCCTGGCGTGCCCCTCGCTGATCTCGCCGCCGGCCAGGGCCGCCTTCACCGCGTTGGGCAGGCGCAGCAGGCGCAGCGTGTTGGCCACGGCAGCGCGGCTCTTGCCCACCCGCCCAGCCACCGCTTCTTGTGTCAGGCCGAACTCTTGGATCAGTTGGGTGTAGGCGGCCGCCTCTTCCAGGGGGGCCAGGTCGGCGCGCTGGATGTTCTCCACCAGGGCCAGCTCCAGCATCTGCTGTGGGGTGACCTCTTTCACCAGCACTGGCACCACCAGGAGGCCGGCCAGGCGCGCCGCCCGCCAACGTCGCTCGCCGGCCACCAGCCGGTAGCGCGGCGGGGCCAGGGGGTCAGGGGCGTCCACTTGGGTGACGATGAGGGGCTGGATCACGCCGTGCTCGCGGATCGAATCGGCCAGTTCGGCCAGGGCGTCTTCGTCGTAGGCTTGGCGCGGCTGGTAGGGGTTGGGCTCGATCTGCCCCACCGGCACTTCGGCCACGCCAGCCGGGGCCGCGCCCTCCCCCTGAGGGATCAGCGCCTCCAAACCGCGCCCGAGTCCAAGCTTCTTGGGCGGCATTGTCTCTACCTCCCCTCCCGCGGCGAGATGCCCTCACGCTGCTCGCGGGCTAGCAGCTCGTCGGTGAGGGACTGGTAGGCCAGGGCCCCGGTGGAATCGGGGGCATAGCTGAGGATCGGCTCGCCGAAGCTGGGCGCTTCGCTCAAACGCACATTGCGTGGGATCACCGCGGCCATCGTCTCCCGGGGGAAGTGCGCCCGCACCTCCTCCACCACCTGCTGGGCCAATCGGGTGCGCGCGTCGTACATGGTGAGCACCAGGGCGGCCACGCGCAGGCGCGGGTTCAAGTTGCGGCGCACCAACTGGATCGTCTGCATCAACTGGGTCAGGCCTTCTAGGGCCAGGTACTCGCACTGCACCGGCACGATGA
Organism: Chloroflexota bacterium; assembly: GCA_012514615.1. The sequence goes on from JAAYZY010000105.1 coordinate 1,151, forward strand.
CGCCGCTATCGGCTGCCACCAAGCCGTTGACCGTCAAGAGCCCCAGAGATGGCGGTGTGTCGATGAGGACGTAGTCGTAGCGGGCCAGCACCGGCTGCAAGGCCCGCTGCAGCAGGCGCTCCCGGTGGGGCAGGGCGGCGATCTCGATCTCCAGGCCGGCCAGGTCGGGGGCCGAGGGCAGAAGGTCCAGGCGCAGCCGCGTGGTCAGGCGCAGGGTTTCCGGCAGGGAGCGTTGGCCGATGAGCAGGTGGTAGATGGAAAGCGCCAGGCTGCGCTTGTCCACCCCTAGGCTGCTGGTGGCGTTGGCCTGGGGGTCCATATCCACCAAGAGCACCTTGAAGCCCCGATGGGCCAGGAAGGCGCCGAGGTTGATGGCGGTGGTGGTCTTGCCCACCCCACCCTTCTGGTTGGCGAACGTGTAGACCTGGGTCATGCGCCTCTCTCGATTCCCCCCTCTGCCGGCCAGCCCCACGTGGGGTGGGCGGCCAGCCACCCTTCCACTGCCGCCCGGGTGGGGATGGCGCCGGCCCCCGGCCCCTCCACCGAGAACGAAGCCACGGCGTTGGCGAAGCGCGCTGCGGCGATGGCGTCGGCCCCTTCGGCCAGGCGGATGAGGAACGCCGCTGCCCACACGTCGCCCGCGCCGGTGGGGTCTGCTTCCCAAGCTGGCCGGTCCGGCAGATGGTGGGCTCGACCTCCCTGAACCAGGGTGACCCCCTGTGCGCCCCGGGTGAGGGCCAGCAACGGCACCTGGGCGGCCAGGCGCTGCACCTGCCCGGCGTCGCCGTCAATGTCTTCCTCGCTCAGGATGAGCGCCTGGATCTGGGGCAGGACTTGGTGGGCGCTGGTCCAAGGGGTGCGGGCCACACGCCCTTGCTCATCC
>JAAYZY010000106.1 GCA_012514615.1 Chloroflexota bacterium
CGTTGAGCACGCCCAGCACCCGCCCCCCGCGCTCGCGCATGGCCTTCACACCGTTGAGCACGTCTTTGGTCTCGCCGCTCTGGCTGACGAAGACCGCCACATCGTCGGGGGAAACGCTGCGGCCCACCTGCTCGTTGAACTGCGGCCCTTGCAGCGCCACAGCCGGTCGACCGGCCACCTGGTTGAAGAGGTAGGCTCCCCAGAGGCAGGCGTGGTAGCTGGTGCCGCAGCCCACCAGGTAGACCGGCCGTCCGGCGGGCAGGGTCAGGGCTTCCACAAAGCGGTCGGCCTCTGACGAGCTGCCCAAGAGGCGCAGAAGCTCGCCAGCCACCCGCGGCTGCTCGTGGATCTCCTTCAACATGAAGTGGGGATAGCCACCCTTCTCCGCCGCCTCGATCGGGCCGTCGTAGCGCTCTTCCGGGCGGGCGATGGGCAAGCCATCCTCCACCCCGAAGAGCTCCACCCGACCGGGCGAAAGGACCACGATCTCGCCGTCGCGGATCCGCACGATGCGCCGGGTGAAGGGGAGGATACTGGGCAGGTCCGACGACAGGCATGCCAGCCCGTCGCCCAGGCCGGCCACCAGCCCCGAGCCCTTCTTGATGGCGAAGAGACGGTTGTCGCTGCGGTGGGTGATGACAAAGGCGTAGTCGCCTTCCAGGTCGTGGTAGGCGGCGCGGATGGCGGCCAGCAGGTCGCCGCCGTTGCGGTCGAAATGTCGCTCCACGGCGTGAATGCACGACTCCCCATCGTTGGTTCCGCGTACGGTCAGCCCTTCCCGCAGGAAGAGCTCCCGAAGCTGCACGTTGTTGACCACGTTGCCGTTGTGAGCGCCCACCAGATCGCCATCGGAATCGAGGTGCGGCTGCGCGTTCTCGTAGGAGGGGGCGCCGAAAGTCGCCCAGCGCAGTTGGGTGATGCCGCGGGCGCCTCGCATGGCGGTGAACTCTAGCCGGGCACCCACGTCGTCGATGCGGCCTACCCCCTTGCGCAGGTCGATGACGCCGTCGGCGGCCACGGTGGCGCAGCCCACTGAGTCGTAACCTCGGTAGGCCAAACGGCGGCCGGCTTGCAGCAGCACGGGCCCAAGGGTCTGTTCATGGTCGGTGATGATGCCAAAGATGCCACACATGGCGGTGTTATCTCTCCCTCAACGCCGCAGCACGATGCGGCGGAACGACTCAGCGTATTCCATGCCGTGCCCTTGGGCAGTGAACGAAGAGGCCTGGCGAATCCGCTCATCCAGTTGGTCCCAGTCTCGGATCTGGGTCTTGTGGCACTGCAGGGCCTTGACCTTCAGGTCGATGGTCTCAGAGATGTCGATCCAGTAGTCGCGTTCCTGGGGGTTGCTGATGAGCACCTGGCTGACGTTGTGGGGCTTCAGCCCCTGATCCAGCAGCTCCGGGAAGATCCAGTAGCTGCCGGCAGAGGGGAAGACGGCGTCCAAGGCGGCGTCGGCGGCGGCGCGGTGGTCAGGATGGTTCAGGTAGACGCCGCGGGAGAAGCGCACGGTGGGGTCGCCGGTCACCACGGTGTCGGGGCGATAGCGGCGGATCAGGCGCGTGATATCGCGCCGCAGCAGGAGGGTGTGCTGCAGGGTGCCATCGGGATAGCCCAGGAAGACCACCTCTTGGACCCCCAAGACTTCGGCCGCGGCGCGCTGTTCAGCCTTGCGCAGCCGACCGAGCTCGAAGGGGTC
>JAAYZY010000107.1 GCA_012514615.1 Chloroflexota bacterium
CAGATCTGGAACGAGCCCAACATCTACCCCGAATGGGGCGAGCGACCGGTGAACGCGGCCGAGTACACCGCCCTGCTACAAGAGGCCTACACCCGAGCCAAGGCCGCCGACCCGGAGGTGGTGATCATCTGCGGGGCGTTGGCCTCCACCATCGAGCTGGACTACCGCAACCTCAGCGATTTCGTCTTCTTGCAGCAGATGTACGATGCCGGCGCCGCACCGTACTTCGACATCCTGGCCATGCAGAGCTACGGCCTCTGGTCTGGCCCCACAGATCGCCGCATGCACCCCCGCGTGCTGAACTTCTCCCGACCGCTCTACATGCGCGACCTGATGGTGCGCAACGGCGATGCCGGCAAGCCGATCTGGATCTCCGAGATGAACTGGAACGCCGTGCCAGACCACGTCGCCGACAAACGCTTCGGCCAGGTGAATGAGGCGCAGCAGGCGGCCTACGTGGTGCGGGCCTACCAACGGGTGCAGGAGGAATGGCCCTGGGTGGGCGTGGTGAACTTCTGGTACCTGAAGCGGGCCGACGAAAGCTGGAAGGAAGAGGGCAAACCGGAGGCCTACTTCCGCATGCTGGAGCCAGACTTCACGCCCCTGCCAGTCTACCGGGCGCTGCAGGCCTACACGCAGCAGCCCCCCGTGCTGGGGCGCGGCTGGCACCAAGAAGACCATTGGGCCGTGAAGGCCGAGGGCCCCTGGCGCACGGAAAGCGACCTGTTGGCGACGTTGGGAGAGGTGCGCCTGTCCGACGCGGCCGGCAGCCGAATGAGCCTCACCGCGCGCGGCCGCACCCTGGAGCTGCTGCTGCTGCAGGGGCCCGGCGAAGGCCGCCTGGCCCTGACGGTGGACGGCCAGCGGCGAGAGATCGACCTGAACGCCCCCGCGCCGGCCCTGACCCGGGAGCAGGCCTTCCGCAACCTGTGGGGCCCAGGAGAGCACACGGTGGAACTGGAAGTGCTGGAGCCGCCAGTAGCAGTGGACGGCTTCGTGGTGCGCTAGCGCTAGACGTCCATCTCCTCTGGCCGGCTGCCCTGCGCCAGCCGCCAGATGTATTGCCCCCTCGTCCACAGGTCGCGCCCTTCCACCAAGGCTAGGCCCCCGTAGAACGCCAGGGCCACCACCCCGCCCTGCCCGACCACTCGGGCCCAGAGCGGCCAGCCCGCCAGGCTCTCGGAAGCGAGGGCCAGCGCGGCCAAGGCCGCCACCCCCGCCGCGGTGCCCAGGGCCGGCCCCCGCAGCGTCTCCCACAGCGGCAGGTGCACCGTCTGCCAGACATAACGGTAGGTGACCGCCAGACCTACCACGAAGGCCACGCCCACGCCCAGGGCCGTGCCCGGCGCGCCCCACAGCCAAGTGAGAGGGGTGGCCGCGGCCACCAGGGCCACCGCTTGGCTCACCTGCACCGAAGTCACTTTGCGCGGTTGGCCAGTCGCAGCGAAGAGCGCGGCGGCGTCGTCCAGCAGGGGGCGCACCGCCGAGTAGACCACCAGCAGACGCAGGTAGAGGGCGCTGGGCAGCCACTTCTCGCCGAAGACCAGGCGCACGAAGTCCGGCGCCACGGCGAAGAGCACCAAGGCCAGCGGCACGGCCACCGCGGCGATGAGCCACAGGGTCAGCCCGAAGGCCCGCGCCAAACGGGGCGGATCGTGCTGCAGGCGAGCGTAGAACGGCAGCGAAACGCGCGCCACCACATGGGTCACCAGGCCGGTGGGCCACTGCGCCACTTTGTAGGCCCGCTCGTAGTAGCCCAACGCTGCCAGGCCCACCAGCGTGCCCACCAGGAAGTTGTCAAACTGGGTAAGGAAGATGACGGCGAATGCGCCCGGCACCAAGGCCGTCCCGAAGCGCAGCAGCCAGCGGGCCATCGCCCGATCGACCGTTGGGCGCAAACGCACCCCAGCCAGAGCCCAGAAGCCTAGGGCGTTGAGGGCGAAGTTCACAGCGCTGCCGGCCACCAGGCTCCACAGGCCCAAACCTCGCCCAGCCAGGGTGATGCTGGTGGCGTAGCAGAAGAACCACGAGCCGCTGACCACCAAGGCGGTGCGCCCGAACCGCAGGTCCTTCTCCAAGACGTTGCGGGCGGTGGTCCCGCTGACCTCCAGGATGCCCACGGCAGCCAGCACCACCACCACCACAGCCACCTGGGGCGAGTAGCCCAGCAGGGGCAGCAGCGGCCGCACCAGCAGCGCCAAGAGCAAGCCGCCCACCCCCAAAGCAAGCTGCAGCGAGAGGTGCGTGGCGATCAGTTGGTCGGTGGTGCGTGGGCGGTGCATGAAGGCCGGGTCGAGGCCGAACTTGGTGCGGGGGTCCAGCAAGCCAAAGAGGAAGGTAGCCAGGGCCAAGACGCCAAAGTCTTCAGGGGCCAGCAGGCGGGTGAGCCAGACCGTGGCCGCAAAGCCCATCCCCATGTTCAGGTAGGAGCTGACCAGGACGATGGCCGCCCCGCGCACGGCGCGGCCGGCTGCTCGCTGCACAGGTTCCTGCACGCTGCGTCTCCGCAAGCTGGGTTCAGGAGGCGGGCGGCTCCGACGGCGTCTGCGGAGCAGCCGCGGCGCTGGGTGGGGGTTCTTCCTCTTCGCCGCGGATGACCACCTGGCCGTTGACATAGCCGCCATCATCCAGCAAGAAGTGCTCCACCTCGATGCGGCCCCAGATGCGTCCACCCTGCAACAGGTCCACACGGCGGGCGACGATGGACCCTTCCACCACGCCGGCCACCGAGACGGTGTCGGCCTGGATGTCGGCAACGACCCGCGCCGTTGGGGTCACAATGACGTGCCCCAGCGTCTCGATGGAGCCGCCTTCGTACAGCCCCTCCAGCCGCACCGACCCGTCGCAGCGGACGCGCCCCGACAGGCTGGCCGTGGGTCCCACCACCAAGTCGATCTCCCGTTCCATCGGGCGCGAGCGGGTCCTGCGAAACACGGCGGCCCCCTATGAGGTCTGCTGTTGATAGGCCAGGGCGATGGCCTGCTTCTCTTCTTCGGTCAAGCGGTACTCCGATTCCCACTTCTTCAGTGGTTTGGCGTAGACGCGCGTGCCCTCCCGGGCGTGCAAGCTGGCGATGACCACACCGTTGCCATGCCCATCCACCAGGGCCACGGCGAAGCTCTGGTCGCCGCCGGTGTCGCTGAAGGGGTTGAAGCGCACCACGCCCATGTGCTGCAGAGAGTGGCGGGCGGCCACCTGCAGGCGGTGAGCCAGTGCGTTGAGCTCCTTCACCTGGCTGGTGGTCTCCTGCACCTGGCTGAGGTAGTCGGTGAGCATCGTTTCCAGGTCGACGCCGGAGGCAGTCTCCAGCAAGGTGCGCAGGCGCCGTTGGTAGGCGCGCTGCTGCCACGTGAGGGCGGCAGCCCACCCCAGGGCCGCCAGCAGCCCAACAGCCAAGACGATCTCCAGCGGGGTGATGGCCCCCAGGCCCGGCAGGGTCAAGGTTCACTCCTCCAGCGGCGGTGTGGCGCTATTGTACCGCAAAGGGCCCCCCTGGTCAACCAGGCTGGCCGGTGGGAGGGTGCGCTCGGTCAACGGCCGGCCGCCCGGGCTCGCCGCCAGGTCCAAGCGACCCCGCGGCCAGGGGCAAAGAGGAAGGCCAGCACGAAGAACCCGGTGCAGACCAGCACCACGGCCGAGCCGGAGGCGATGTTGACGTAGTACGACAGGTACAGGCCGGCGACGGAAGAGAGGGCCCCCACCGCCGCCCCCACCACCATCATGTGCCACAGGCGGCGGGTCAGCAGGTAGGCGCTGGCCGCCGGCGTCACCAGCATGGCCACCATAAGCGCCACACCCACCGTCTGCAGCGACACCACCACCGCCAGGGCGATGAGCAGAAGCAGCAGGTAGTTCAGGGCGTGGAGGGGCAGGCGCATGGTGGAGGCCAGGATCGGGTCGAAAGAGACCACCAGCAGCTCCTTGTAGAAGAGCAGCACCACCAGCAGGATGATCGCCCCCAGGCCGCCGGTGAGCCACAGGTCGGTGGCCGACACCCCCAGCACGTTGCCGAAGAGGATGTGCGTCAGGTCTACGCTGTAGCTCTGCACCGTGGAAAGCAGAGCCACCCCCAGGGCGAAGCTGGCGGCGAAGACCACGCCGATGGCCGTATCCTCCTTCACCTGGCCCTGGCGGCTCAGGTAGCCGATCCCCAGAGCCGTGAGCAGACCCATACCCAACGCGCCCCAGAAGAGGTTCACCCCAAACAGGTAGGCCACGGCCACCCCGGGCAGGATGGCGTGGGCCAGAGCGTCGCCGAAGAACGCCATGCCCCGCAGCACCACATAGCTGCCCACCACGGCGCATAGGGTGCCCACCATCAGCGAGGCCAGCAGGCCCCGCACCATGAACGGGTAGCGCAGCGGTTCGACCAACAGGTCAATCATGGGTGTGCCCCCCCTCGCCGCAGCAGCCGATATCGCCCAACACCATCACGTAGTCGTCCCCCCGCCAGACCGCCTGGCGGCCGTAGGCTGCGCCCAGCGTCTGCGGGTTGATCACTTGGCGGGGCGGCCCGTAGGCCACCAGCCGGCCGTTCAACAGCGCCAACCGATCGAAACGCTCCACCGCCAGGTTCAGGTCGTGGGTGGAAACAAGCACCGTAACCCCTTGCTGGTGCAGGTTGGTGAGGATCTCCAGGATCGCCTCCTGCGCAGGGGCATCCACGCCGGTAAACGGCTCATCCATCAGCAGGATGGTGGCCTCCTGGGCTAAGGCGCGGGCGATGAAGACCCGCTGCTGC
>JAAYZY010000108.1 GCA_012514615.1 Chloroflexota bacterium
GTCCTCAGCTCGGCCATCGACAAGTACATCTTCGTCATCATCAAGGCCCGCTTCGACGACAAGATCCGCGTCGGCTACACCCGCACCGAGATGGTGGACTCGGTGGACCAAGTAGAGCACGAGCTGGTGCGGGAAGCGCTGAGGCTCACCGGCATCGCCCGCGGGGTAGAAATCGCCACCATGGCCGACATCCCCTCAGCCGGCTCCGGCCTGGGCTCGTCCAGCACGGTGACGGTGGGCCTGCTCAACGCCATGCACGCCTACAACGGCGAGAGCCAGACCGCTGAGACGCTGGCTCGCCAGGCCTGTCAGATCGAGATCGAGACCCTGGGCAAGCCAATTGGCGTGCAGGACCAGTACATCGCCGCCTACGGCGGCCTGCGTTTCATGGAGTTCCTCCCCGATGGCCGCGTTGCCGTCCAGCCGGTGGGGCTGGCCGACGACCTGCAGCGGCGGCTCAACGGGAACCTGATGCTCTTCTGGACCGGCATCGACCGCAGCGCCAGCGACATCCTCACCGAGCAGAAGAGCCAGATCGCCGACCGCCTGCCCTACCTGCAGGAGGTGAAGGCGCTGGCCCAGCAGGCCCGGGCCGCCCTGCTGGCCGGCGAGATCGACGAGCTAGGGCGCATCCTGCACCGCAATTGGGAATGCAAGAAACAGTTCGCCAGCCGGGTCACCAACGCCCAGATCGACGGGATGTACGAGGCCGCGCTGGCGGCTGGCGCGCTGGGCGGCAAGATCACCGGCGCCGGGGGCGGCGGCTTCCTGCTGCTCTACTGCCCGCGGGAGCGCCAGCCCGCAGTGCGCGCCGCCCTGCACGGCTTCCGCGAGCTGCCGTTCCACCTGGAGCGAGACGGAAGCAAAGTGATCTTCAACATCCGGCGCTGAGGCGGCCGCGAGAGGAGACGAACACGTGGACGACAAGACGTTGCTGCAGGCGATCGGGGCCTACCTGGCACACGTGCAGACGCTGCTGGAGTGCTTGCCCCGGGAGCCCATCGCCCAGGCAGTGCGCCTGCTGCACGAGGCGCGGCTGGCCCGCCGGCGCATCTTCATTATGGGCAACGGCGGCAGCGCCGCCACAGCCTCTCACTTCGTCAACGACCTGAACAAGCTGACCATCGTGCCCGGCCAGCCTCGCTTTCGGGCCATGGGCCTGACCGACAATGTGCCCCTGCTCACCGCCTGGGCCAACGACAGCGGCTACGAGAACGCTTTCGCCGAGCAGTTGGTGAACTTCGTGGAGCCGGGTGACGTGGTCGTCGCCATCAGCGGCAGCGGCAACTCGCCCAACGTGCTGCGGGCGGCTGAGACCGCCCACGCGGCCGGGGCGGCGGTCATCGGCATCACCGGCTTCGACGGCGGCCGCCTCAAGGCCGCCAGCGACATCTGCATCCTCACCAGTTGCCACTGCATGGCCCAAGTGGAAGACGTGCACATGGTGCTGGAGCATCTCATGGCCAGCACGCTGCGGGAGGTGGCCGCGCAGCTCCCCGCTGAGGCGTAGCTCCAGCCGGGCAGGAGGGGACGCGGTGAAGGAGAGGCTGCTGCCGGTGGGCGCGGCGTTGGCCTTGGGCGGCGGAGCGGCCGCCGCGGCTTTCGCCATATTGGTGGCGGTGAGCGTGCGCCGTATGACCAAGCGCCGCCGCCCCGATCCGCCAAGCGACCCCGGCGCGCTAGGCCTGCCCCACCAAGAGGTGCGCTTCCGCACTGCCGACGGCCTGACCCTGGGCGGCTGGTGGATTCCCGCTCCGGTCGAGGCCGGCAACGCGCCGGCGCTGATCTTCTGCCACGGCCACGCCGGCAGCATGGAGGGCGACCTGGACCTAGCCCCCGCCTTCCACCAGGCCGGCTTCCACGTCCTCATGTTCGACTTCCGCGCCCACGGACGCAGCGAAGGCCAGCAGGTGAGCATGGGCCCTCTGGAGCGGCTGGACGTCCAGGCCGCAGCCCGCTTTGTGCAGAGCCGCGGTGTCCGGCGCATGGGCGTGCTGGGCTTCTCCATGGGCGGGACGGCGGCCCTGCTGGCGGCAGCCGAATGCCCGCTTGTGCAGGCCGTGGCGGTGGATGGAGCCTTCCTGCACCTGGAGCCGGCCTTGGCCGCCAGTGCCCAAGAACAAGGGCTGCCCGGTCCACTGGCGCGAGCGCTGGCTAGGATCACCGTGGCCGTGGCCCTGAGGCTGCTGCGCCTGCCCACGCCCCGCCCGGCCGCGCAGGTGGGGCGCATCGCCCCGCGGCCCCTGCTGCTCATCCACGGGGGGCAAGATCGTTACGTGCCGCTGCGGGACGCGCTGACGCTCTACGCCCGAGCCGGCAGCCCCAAACAGTTGTGGCTGGTAGGTGAGGCCGAGCACCGCCGCGTGCACCGCTGCCGCCCCGAGGCCTACGCCGCCCGCCTGGCAGGCTTCTTCTGGCAGGCCTTGGCCGACCCAACGCCGCCTGCCGCCTAGGGAACCCAGACGCGGGCAGCGGCGGGACCTAGCCCCGCCGCTGCCCACAACCTCATCCCGAGTGGCCGCCCCTCACCTCACGGCGTCCACTCCACCACCAGCGTCGGCCGAAACCCAGACTGTGTGTGCTGCGAGCTCCCCAACGTGTACTCCACCGCCCCGCTGCTCACACCCCGCAGCAGAAACCCCTGCGCCGGTAGGCTGCCGTCCAGCCACCCCTGCACCAGCGGCGTCACATCCAGCACCACCCAGTCGTCGGGCGTCAGCGCCCCCGATGCAACCGGCGCTGGCAGGTAATCGTCTGGCGTGGCCCCCGCACCAGGCATGGCCCAGGGCGCTCCAGCTTTGGCCTGCAGCCACGTGGCCTGCGCCTTCTCCCACGCCGCCACCAGCGGCAGCGCCTCCAGCGTCAGCGCCTGGTTGTTGCTCCGCCCTACGTTCCACAACACCAGCTTGGCGTTGGCCACCTGCGCCCCCGAGACCCCAGCCAACGGCCCCAGGTCGAAGCGCGAAAGCCCCTTGATCACCTCGTGGGAGCGCACCTTCAGCAGCTTCTCCCACTGGAAGTTGGTCTCTGGACCCCACAGGCTGACGAACGTCTCCTGGGCCCCAGCGTAGCCATCGTAGCCTTGGGTCAGCAGGCGGGCCTGTGTGGGCAAGGCGGCGGGGTCTACCTGCACCGTCACCCACGGGCTGGTGGCCCCGTTGGAGGCGTGGCTGCGGAACGAGACCTCTTGCTGCCCAGGGCCTAGCGCCGCCGTGACGCTCCAGCGGTAGTCCGCCCCCACAGGGATCATGATCCCCTCGGCTTCCGCCGTCCCCTCCGGCGTCTGCGCCCGCATCTCCACGCCCAAGACCGTCACCTGCTGCGCGGGCGACAGGCCCAGGGGCTGGGGTGCGTCCTTGCGCAGCGGCAGCCTGGAGGGCTGCACCTCCTTGGCTGGCGGCTGGTCCACCCGCCACATCTCCTGCGGCGGCGGCACAAGGCCCTGGAAGGTCACCTGCCCACCCTGGTTGACGGCGCTGAGCACCTTGGGCTGCCGCGCCGACCCGTTGTTCACTATCACCGTAATCGTCTTCACGGTCA
>JAAYZY010000109.1 GCA_012514615.1 Chloroflexota bacterium
CAGCACCTTGAGGTAGTGGCTGGCGGTGGGGTCGCAGTGCAGGTAGAGGGAGCCGGTGGGTTTGAGGACGCGGTGCAGCTCGGCCAGGCGCGGCCCCATCATGACTAGGTAGGCCAGCAAGCCCCCTCGGGGGAGTAGTTGGCCGAAGGCGCGCATGGCGTCTCCGAGAGACCCCTGCAGGAGCTTGAGCTCCTCAAAGGTCGGGGCTGCCTCTGGCCAGGACCAGGTATCCTTGAAGGCTTCGAGTTGCGCGGCAGAACGGGCCCCGTTCTCCTCTGCAAACAAGACGTTGTAAGTGGCCTTGCTGTTGAAGGGCGGGTCCAGGTAAATCAGGTCCACCGATTCGTCGGGGATGTAGCGTTGCAGGATGTCCAGGTTGTCGCCGTAGTACAGAGTGCCTTCGGTCATGGTCGGCCCTCACCTCACGCGCTGTGTTGGCGAAGCGCGGGGGACGCGCTGCCGGCTGTGCTGACCCTGGCATTGTACACACTCAGCGCGAGAAGGTCAAGAGAGAAAAGCGCCGCCCGACTTGGGGCGACTCCCTGGGCACTTGCGCCTTCCCCCGCCTATGGTACACTGGGGCCAACAAGTGAAACGCCCAGCGGCGCGGGAACGCCCTGGGCGGTGGTCAACCGAGTGGGCGGCTGACAATCGCATTCTACCACACAGAGCCGCCGACCGTCAACCGACTGGAGGCGGCTCTGCTATGAAACGCAAGGGCAAGTGGGTAGGTGTTGCGAACGACACAGCGGGAACAATATCGGCGTGGGAGCAACCTGACGGCAGTATCTTGATTGAGGGGGGAACGGTGAACCCGTGGATGGCCCCGGCTCTGAAAGGGATGACCGAGACGGCGTGCAAGATTCCGTCTGTGCGAGCCCCTGCCGACTTGGAGCCGCGGCCGGTGACGGTACACCTATACAGCCCGGCCGAACGACTTGACAAGGTAAAGGAGTTGTGCGCCTATGGCTTGACTGACGAAGAGATAGCCTGGCGGCTCCAAGTGTCAGTGTCTACGGTGCGCCGTGACCGGCGTAAGCTGCGGATTCGGAAAGGCCGAAAATGACCACCTGGTGAACACCTGACCTGAACACCTGATGAATACCTATCGGGGGTATCCTGAAAGCAAGGGGATACCCCCGATTCTATTCTGCGGAGGTGTTGACATGAAGTTGCAGGTGGTCTTGGAGCCGGCAGAGGCAAGGGCGCTGCAGAGTCTGGCCGCCAGGGAACTGCGCCAGCCCCGTGACCAGATTCGGGCGATTGTGCGGCAGGAACTGGAGCGGGCCGGGCTTCTGGAGGTGGGCGATGCACAGTGAGCGCGATGCCGCCCCAGCCTGGCAGGGCAAGGGCGGCGGCGGGTGTGAGGCAGATAGCGGACGGCTATCACGCCCCCAGTATACCGCGGCTGGCCGCGACCGTCAACCGGTCTACAGCGCGGCGGGCCGCGTGGTGGGCTTCGTCGGCTCGGATGGCGTGTTGCGGAAATCCGTGCAGCCTGACCACTACCTGCGCCGACCGCCGGCCATTGCCTGGGATGTATGCGCCCTGGAAGAGGCCGAAGACCTGGGGGCGACGCGCTGCGAAGTGGAAGACGCCGAAACGGGGGCGGTCTACTCTGCGCCCCTGGCCGACTTCTGGCGCTTTGGCTTCCCCATCGACAGAGGCCACGGCGCACAACGGGCGCTTGTCTTGGAGCGCTGGCAAGTGCGCCGACCGGGGCAGATTGAGGCGCTGCAGCTTGGCCTCTTTGGGGGGACGCCATGACACTAACCGCACCGGCCTATCTGGAAGAGGCCCCGCCTCTGGCGGGGGAGATGCCCGATGCCCCCATGCTGGCCGCGGCCCTGGCCTACGCCGCGCGGGGCTGGGCCGTCTTCCCCTGCAAGCCCAGGGGCAAAGAGCCTTTGACGCCCCACGGGTGCAAGGATGCTACCACCGACGCGGCGCGGGTGCGGGCGTGGTGGGCCAAGTGGCCCCGGGCCAACGTGGGCATCGCTTGCGGCCCGTCTGGGCTTGTCGTCTTGGATGTGGACGGCGACGCCGGCCGCGCCTCTTGGGCGCAGCTGGGGCAGAGCGGGCAGACGCCGACGGCCACCACGGGCAAGGGGCAACACTTGTACTACCAGGCCAACGGCCACCACGTGGGCAATTCGGCGGGCAAGCTGGGGCCTGGGCTTGACGTGCGCGGCGCGGGCGGTTACGTGGTGGCCCCGCCGTCTGTGCATCCTAGCGGGGCGGTGTATGCCTGGGCCGACTTCCTGAGCCCTGACGATGTGCCCCTGGCCCCCTTCCCCGACGCCCTGGCCGAACGTCTGGGCGGCGGCCTACGGATTGCCCAGACGCCGGGCCCGGCGGAACCGTTGCCCGAACGCATCGGCGAAGGGCAGCGCAACGCCCTGCTGGCAAGCTTGGCGGGCTCCATGCGGCGGCGGGGCGCTTCCCAGGCCAGCATCGAAGCGGCCTTGTTGGAAGAGAACGCGGCCCGCTGCGCCCCGCCTCTCACAGATGCAGAGGTGCGCCAGATAGCGGGCAGCGTGGCCCGCTACACCCCCGCGCCACAGACAGACGCCCCGGCAACCTTGACGGGCTGGCAGACCCTGGCCGACGTGGGCCGCTACTTTGGCA
>JAAYZY010000110.1 GCA_012514615.1 Chloroflexota bacterium
CAGCCGCACGTCCTGGAAGCGTTCACCCGACAGGAAGTTGCGGTCAATGGTCGAGCCTTTGCGCAGATTCCGCAGCGTGGTGCGGATGATGGCGTTGCCCCGACCGGGCTTGTAGTGCTGATAGCTGGTCACCTTGTACAGTTCGCCATCCAGCTCGATAGTCGTTCCCTTGCGCAGTTCGGTCGCTGTGATCATCCCTGATGGTTCCCTTTCCTCTCGTCTCCCCATCTCCATAGGCTCAAGGGAGACGCCCCAAGTGTCCGATTCGCGATTGGGTGATTATACGCGGCCGGCCAAGGGCTGTCAAAACCGAGGGGCAGGGCCATCCACGCCGGCCGCCCGGGCCCTGCCCGGCGCAGGGCGTCCGCTTGCGCCCAAAGCGCCCCGACGCCGTTTGCCAGACCACGCCGCCTGTGCTACAAACCAGATGGTTGCGGCAGGCAAGGTCCTCGCGGGACGCTGTGGGTAGGCAGGGGCTATGAAGCTTGTCCCTCTGACGGCGGCTTGGGCTGTGGGGTTGTGTCTGGGGCGCTGGCTGACGCCCATGGTCAGGCACGGCGGCCCCTGGCTGCCGGTGGGCCTGGCCGCCCTGGCCCTAGGCGCCCTGCTGCTGGTCTGGTGGGCCCTGCCGGCGGCTGGGGCAGGCCGTCGCTGGCGCCTCGCCCTCACCCTCGTGCTGCTGGCTGGCGTCAGCCGCTTTCTCCTCACGGCGCCTGGGGGCCGCCCAGACGAACTGACCAGCTACGTCGGCACGCCGCAGCTCACGCTGCAGGGTGTGGTTGCCGCCGAGCCGCTGCCCCGGGGCGGCTACGTGGAGCTGGTGGTGCAGGCCCGCTCCATCCGCCTGGCCAACGGCCCGCGGTCGGTGCGCGGCGCGGCCCTGGTCCGCGCCCCCCTCAGCGCCCCCTGCGGCTACGGCGACCTGGTAGAGATGCACGGCCGCCTGGCCCCCTTGCCCCTGGGCGCCAACCCCTCTTACGCCGACTACCTGGCGGCCCGGGGCATCGACTCGCTCTTCCAGGCCCAGCGCGTGCAGACGCTGGCGCCCAACGCCGGCAGCCCGTGGAAAGCGCTCCTCTTGGGCTGGCGCCGCAGCGCCCAGGCGGTCATCGTCCGCATCCTCCCGGAGCCCCAGGCGGGCCTGTTGGCCGGCATCCTGTTGGGGCAGCGGCAGGCCTTGGCCCGACCGTGGATGGAGGCGTTCAACGCCACCGGCGCCAGCCACATCGTGGTCATCTCCGGCTGGAACATCTCCGTGCTGGGCGTGCTCTTGGGCCGGCTCTTCGGCCTGGCGCTGCGCCGTCGCCAGGCCGCCATGGCCACCCTGCTGAGCATCTGGGTCTACGTGGCGCTGGTGGGGGCGGACCCCCCTGTGGTGCGGGCTGGCATCACCGGCAGCCTTGCCGTGACAGCCTTGTTGCTCGGGCGCTCCGCCTTGGCCATGAACTCCTTGGCCGCCGCCGCCCTGGCCATGACCCTTTGGGAACCGCACCTGCTGTGGGATGCCAGCTTCCAGCTCTCCTTCGCCGCCACGGTGGGCCTCATCCTCTTCGCCACCCCCCTGGAGAAAGGCGCCCGCTCGCTGCTCCTTCGTCGCTTGCCCAGGGCGTCTGCCCAGCGCGTCGCCGCCGCGCTCAACGAGCCGTTGTTGGTCTCCCTGGCTGCGCAGGCCATGGTGCTCCCCTTGCTCTTGCACTACTTCGGTCGCTTGTCGTTGGCGGCCCCCCTGGCCAACCTGCTGATCTTGCCGGCGCAGCCGCCGCTCTTGGCCTGGGGCGCGGCCGCCACCGTGGGCGGCCTGCTCTGGCTGCCGCTGGGGCAGGTCTTGGGCGCGGGGGCGTGGCTCTTCCTGACCTGGTCGCTGGGAGTCGCCGGCGCCCTGGCCAGCCTGCCCTACGCTTCCTTGGAGGTGCCGCCCTGGGGTTGGGGGGCAGTGGCCGCGTACTACGCGCTGGGAGCCATGGCCTGGTGGTGGTGGCGCACGCCCAAGCCGCAGCGCCGGCGGCGCCTGGCAGCCTGGGGCGAAACCGTGAGAAGTCACCGAACGGGCTTGGCCGTAGTCTTGCCGCTGGGGCTGGCCCTGGCCGTAGGCTTCAGCCAAAGGCCCGACGGCCGCCTGCACGTCTGGTTCCTGGATGTGGGCCAGGGCGACGCCATCTTGATTCAGGGGCCGGCAGGTCGGCAGGTGCTGGTGGACGGCGGCCCGGACCCTGCGGTCCTGCTGCCGGCGCTGGGGCAGGCCTTGCCGTTCTGGGACCGTTCGCTGGACGTGGTGGCGCTCACCCATCCCGACCGTGACCACGTGGCCGGCCTGGTGGGCCTGCTGGATCGCTACGAGGTAGGCCAGGTGCTGGAGACCCGCCAACCCCACACCGACGCCTACGCCGACCTGTGGGCCCAGGAGGTGCAGGCGTCCGCCGTGTCGGTGGTGGTGGCCCACCCGGGCTTGACCGTGGATCTGGGCGGCGGGGCAACCGCCCAGACCCTCCACCCGCCTGCCCACAGCGCGGCCAGCACACTCTGGAACGACAACAACGGCAGCATCGTCTTGCAGGTACGCTACGGGCAGGTCTCGTTTCTCCTCACCGGCGACATGGAGCGGCTGGCCGAGGCGGAGCTGCTGCGCCAGAGGGTCGACCTCCAGAGCACGGTGCTGAAGGTGGCCCACCATGGCGCTGCCAGCGGCACAGGGCCGCTGTTCCTCCAGGCAGTGGCGCCGCAGTTGGCCGTCATCAGCGTGGGCGCAGGCAACTGGTTCGGCCACCCTGCGGACGCGGTGCTGGAGCGCCTAGCCGCGGCTGGCGTGCCGGTTTTGCGCACCGACTTGCACGGCACGGTGGAGGCGATCACCGACGGCCAGCGGCTGTGGGTGCACACGGCCCGTCAGTCTCCGTAGCCAACGCCGGGCCGTGTGCACCCTGTTGACAGGCCCCCGCCCGGGGGCTATAATCGGCCCGGCTCTTGGCTCGCAAGCCGGCAGCCGAGGCGCTGCCGGCTTGCCGATGTACCGCACCCGTCAGAGCCTTGCAGGTCCTCGCCGGCCCGGGCGATTCCGCAACGCTCCGCCTTGGCCCATGCATGTAAGGAACAGACCGATCAGATGACAGGGCGCCGCTGCCGGCAACGCAGGCAGGGCGCTTTGCCGGCGCGCTGCAGGCGCGCCCTTCCGTGTGCTGCCAATCGCTTGCCTGTCTGAGGGGATACGATGAAGACCGTTGTCTTGCTGCTCATCTCCAACATCTTCATGACTGTGGCCTGGTACGGCCACCTGAAGTTCAAGAGCGAAGCGCTCTTCAAGGTGATCTTGGTCAGTTGGCTGATCGCCTTTGTGGAGTACTGCTTCCAGGTGCCGGCCAACCGCATCGGCCACTTGACCTTCAACGCCGCACAGCTAAAGACCATCCAGGAAGTCATCAGCCTGACGGTGTTCAGCGTCTTCTCGGTGGTCTACTTGCGGGAGCAACTGCGCTGGAACTACCTGTTGGCTTTCGCCCTCATTCTGCTGGCTGTGCTTCTCGTCTTCAAGAAGTGACGAGGCCGCCGGCTGCCTGCGCCGGAGACGAGAAGAGAGCCCCCTGCCCAACGCCGGCGCGGGGCTCTCTATTCAGCTTACATACGGCCCGGCAGACCCCACTCGGCGGTCCCGGTTTGCCCAGTCGTCAGCGCGCGGCCCGCCCGGGCTCGGCTACCCCGGGCCGGCCGCCCAGTACCAGTAGTGAGCGTTCCAGTTCCACGGCAAGAAGGGGCTCGCCGCCAGCCCGCCCAGGCCGTGGGCTTTGGCCAACGCTCGGGCCGGGCTGAAGAGGAACTGGTACGGCTTCTCGCGCTCCAGCCACGCCCACGCCGCCGCGTAGAGCCCCGCCCTGGTCGCGCTGCCGCACCCAGGCGCCGCCTGCGCCTGCTCCAGCGCCTCCAGCAGCGCCGTCTGATCCCCGCCGGTCCAGTCAAACGGTTCGCCGGCAGTGCCAGTGTCCGGCCGCCACAAGGTGCAGTTGGCGGGCTCAGCGTGCAGCGGCAGGCTCAAGACGGCCAGATCGTAGTCCTGCCGTTCCAGATCGCTCAACAGCGAGCCCCACTCTACCTGATGCACCTCGGCGGCCAGGCCAGCCTCCCGCAGCTGCCCAGCCACCCGCAGCGCCGTCCCCACCCGTAGGTCGTTTTCCTGGTTTGTCTCCACCGCCAGCGTCACCGCCCGCCCGCGGTACTCCAGGTAACCATCCCCATCTTCGTCGCCCCAACCGGCCCTCTCCAAGGCCCGGCGGGCCGCCTGGGGATCGCCGCCGCTGCCCGATGCCATCCCGGCCGGCAGGGCCCAGTGTCCGGGCGGCAGCGGCGCATCCCACACCTGCCCCACCCCAGCCACTTCTTGGAGCAGGCGCGGGCGGTCCAGCAGGCCGCTCAGGGTCTGCCGCACTGCGGCGTCCCTCAAGAAGGTCCGACCGGTGTTGAACAAGAGGACCAGGTAGCTATCGCCAGGCAGCGGCTGAACGGTGTAGCCCGGAACGCCAGGGGACGCCCCCAACGCCACATCCACCGCCCCGGCCTCCAGGGCCTGGCTCAGCGACGCGGCGTCGGGGTACGCCTGATAGACCCAGGCGTCTAGGTACGGCGAGTGCTGCCAGTGCTCTGTGTACGCGGCCAGAACCAGCGCGCCGTTCTCCTCTTGGCCTGCCCAGCGGAAGGGGCCGCTGCCCACCGCAGTAGGCTCAGCAACACCCTGGTCCACGGCGAGGCGCTCGGCCACCAAACGCTCCGGCAGGACCTTCACCTGGGTCAGGGCCCAGAAAGCTCGGCAATCCGCTTCGGCGAACTGCACCGTAACCTGGTTGTCGGCCACCGCCCGCACCTCGGCCACGGGGGCCAGCACAGGCCAGAGGCGCGCACCGCCCAATCGATCCATGGCCTGGTTCAGCGAGCGGACCACATCCACCGCCTGAAGCGGTGCGCCATCGTGCCACTTCAGCCCCGGCCGCAGCCAGAACGTGACCCGTAAGCCATCGGCGCTGAACGACCAACGCTCGGCCAGCCCCGGCTGCAGGTCGCCGTTGAGGGGGTCTAACGTAAGCAGGCCCTCGAACAGCAGATCGGCCAACGACTGTTCCGCCGCGTTGAGATCCCCGGCCAGGGGGTTCAGGTAGCGGACCGGCTCCAGCCCCCCATGCACCACCCGCCCGCCGGGGATGATGATCGGGGTCGGGGTGAGGGATGGGGCAGGCGTCGGGGTGGCTGTAGGCGGCGCGCTGGTGGGCGACGCGGTGGCCGTCGCCGTTTGGGGCGCGGCGGCAACCGCCGTCGCCGTCGGGGTATGGGGGCTCGACGCTGTGGGGGAAGGGGCGGCCGGCTGGCACCCAGCCAGGGCCGCCGCCAGCAACGCCGCGGCCAACACGGGCAAAGCCCGCCGGCCCACAGAGGGCGCTGGCTTGGCGCAGGGAGCAGGCTTCACCGGGCAGCAGAGCCTGGGAACCACCGGGGCGGGCGAAACGCAGCCGCCCCCTTGCTCGCCCCCGGCTGGCCGCTGAGGGCCCCTAGCTGGTGCCACGCAGCCGCGGGTCAAAGGCGTCCCGCAGGCCATCGCCCAAGAAGTTGAACGCCAGCACGGTCAACGTTAGGGCAATGCTAGGGGTGAACAGCAGGTGAGGGTAAGAACGCAGCCCCTTGTACCCTTCGGAGATCATGATACCCCAGCTCGGGGTGGGGGCGTTGACGCCCAACCCCAAGAAGCTGAGGAACGACTCGGTGAAGATGTAGTTCGGGATCGCCAGCGTCTCGGCCACGATGCAGGGGCCCAGAACGTTGGGCAGGATATGCTTGAAGATGATGCGCAGGTCGCTGGAGCCGATGGAGCGGGCAGCTTCGATGAACTCTTTCTGCTTGTACGAGAGCACCTGGCCGCGGGTGATACGGGCCATCCCCAGCCAGTTCAGCATGCCGATGGCGACGAAGATGAAGAACATCCCCCCCATGGCGTTGTCGATCTCCACCAGGGAGGCCATGAGCCCGGTAGCTCCTTCCCGCGACACCGCCTTGAA
>JAAYZY010000111.1 GCA_012514615.1 Chloroflexota bacterium
AGCGGCAGGCCGTCGGCAGTGAGGGGCACCTGACCAGCCCCTTGGTAGACTTGGCGCCGCTTCAGCGCCGGGGCCACCTCCCCCCAGAAGGGGGAGAGCCGGGCCACCTTCTCCAGGGCCACGGCCGGGAAGTCCCAGTCGCTGGTCACCCGTTCGGCTGGCGGCATCTCCCGCTCGGCCGGGTCGGACCAGCCCACCAGGCCGCCCCCCGCCTCCGGCCGCCAATAGCCCCCGTTGTCCCAGTCCACCGTGACCGGCGCGGCCGCCGGCACCGTTGGCTCAGCATAGAAGACGTTCTGCAGTCGAGTCAGTCGGAACGGCAGCCGCACCCCCAGCCAAGCAGCCACAATCCCTGAAAACGAGCCGGCAGCCACCACCACGGTTCGCGTCTGCACCGTGCCCCAGCGGGTGACCACCCCTGCAACGCCTCGGGCATCGGTGCGGATGGCTGTGGCGCGGCTGCGCAGGAGGAAGACGGCCCCACTGGCCAGGGCGAAACCGTAGGTCACCTGGTGGGGCGAGAGCCAACCGTCCCCTGCCCTGAAGCTCGCCGCGGTCACCTCCCCCGCCAGGAACGGAAAGCGCCGTCTTGCCTCGGGCCCGGTCAGCGCCTCCACGTCCGTCACGCCGGCGGTCCGCTGGGCCTGCGCCACCGCGGCAAACGCCTCCGGGCCCTGGGGGCTGGCCGTGGCGTAGAGCCCGCCCTGGGGGTGGAAGCCGATGTCCCACTCGCGCAAGCCAACCGCCTCAGCGAACTGCTGGTATACCGACAGGCTCGCCTGCACCAGAGAGACCAGCGCCGCCTGCGGGAAGTGCAACCGCCACGTGCCCGCCGACACCGCCGTGGTCAGCATGGCCAGACCGTCCTGCGCCTCCAGCACCACGCTGCGCAGGCCGGCCCGCGCCGCGTAGAACGCCGTCGCCGCACCGATGACCCCACCGCCGATGATGACTACATCGGCCTGGCGGGGGAACTCCTGCCCATCGGGGATGTAGACTGTCCTGGCCACCGCGTCCTCCATGCCCGCCGACCTGCCCATAGGGTAGCAGGTCGCCCCGCGTCTGTCAAGCGCCGGCGCAACCACAAGGCCTACCGGCCGACCCCGGGCCGCGGCTCCTCGTTCGCGTCTACGGAGGCGCGTTTTGGGGCCCGGCGGCGGATATGGTATACTGTGGGACGCTGTTCTGTGGGGCAGCGCCCACGCCGCCTTCGCAGGAGCGCCCCATCCGCCGACCTGAGGGCTGGCGGGACCCTGTGTAGCCGCAAGGAGAGCCGATGACCAAGATCGTGTTGGACGCCATGGGCGGCGACCACGCGCCGCAAGCGCCTGTGGAGGGAGCGGTGCTGGCCGCCCGCGACCTGGCGCTGGAGGTGGTGCTGGTAGGCCGCGAAGAGGAGGTCCGCCGCGAGCTGGCCAACCACCGCGCTGAGGGGCTGCCGGTTTCCGTGGTACAGGCCTCCCAGGTGGTGGAGATGGACGAGCACCCGGCCATGGCTGTGCGCCGCAAGCGTGACGCATCCATGGTTGTGGGCATGGACCTGCTGAAACACGGAGAGGTGGACGCCTTCGTCTCCATGGGCAACACCGGCGCGGTGCTCACCGCGGCCCTGCTGGGGCTGGGACGCATCCCGGGCGTCAAGCGGCCGGCGCTCTCCACCGTCTACCCAACGGTCAAGGGCTTCCGTCTCGTCTTGGATATCGGGGCCAACACCGACTGCCGACCGCTGTGGCTGCAGCAGTTCGCCATCATGGGCAGCGTCTACGCCCAACGGGTGCTGGGCATCGCCGACCCCGGCGTGGGGCTCCTTTCCAACGGGGAGGAAGAGAGCAAGGGGAGCCAACTGGTGCAGGAGACCCACGGGCTGCTCAAGGCAACCCCTGGCATCCGATTCATCGGGAATGTGGAAGGCAAAGACGTCACCGCCGGGGTGGCCGATGTGGTGGTGACCGACGGCTTCACCGG
>JAAYZY010000112.1 GCA_012514615.1 Chloroflexota bacterium
CGGCCCATGTTGTAGGCCCAGCGAGGCTCAACCGGCGAGAAGGTGTAGCCGTGAGCGCGGTACGAAGCGGGAATCTTGCCGAGAAGTTGATGCGTGTCGCCGTCAATCACGGCGATGGCCTGCGACTCTCGCTCGGTCACCAACATCAGATTATCCAGGTTGCCGCTGTGAGTTGGCTTGGCGGGCAGTTGCCCCTCGTCAATCAGCACGCTCAGGCTGGCTTCGACGTCATCCTGCGTCCACTGCAGGGCTGCCTGCGACGGCTGGCTGTAGATGAAGGCGATGAGGGTTTCGATCTCCTCGTCTGACACCGTGCTGCCCCAGGGGGGCATGATTGTCCCTGGCTTCCCGTTCTTGATCACGTCGAAGTAGTACGCATGCTCCTGCGTGAGCCGCTGCGGCAGCAAGGCCGGCCCTGTCGCCCCGCGTCGGTCTGTGCCGTGGCAGCCGCCGCACGAATCTAGGAAGAACTCCGCCGTGGGCTTGCCACCGACCAGCCCCTCCCCCCGGGCTATCGGCGAGGATGCAGACGCCGGCAATGCGCTGCCTGTCGCGCTCTTGAGATACCGTATTAGCACTTCGAGATCTTCGGTCTTGAGCGGCACGCCGGGCATGGTGCCCCCGCCTACAACGATCCATTGCCTCAGGGCCTCGTCGGTGGGCGGCTGGCCGTTGGGCAGGGCGCTCTTGGCGAACAGGCCGGCCAGACCCGGACCCACCTTCTGCTGGGCGCTGAGGTTGTGGCAGGCCGCGCAGTTCATGGCGAAGAGCGTCTGGCCGGGGCTGCTGGTCACGGCGGTGGGGTGGTCGGCAACAGGCCCCAGGGTGATCACCTCCATGGCCGGCAGCGTGGCCGGGGCCAAGGTGGGGATGGGCGTGGGTGCTTGGGGCAGCGGCTGTGGGTTGCAGGCTGTTGCCGCCAGCAGCAGGGCCAGGAGGCCGACTGCGACCAGGGTTGCACGCAGGCGCATATCCATTGGAAACGCTCCTCCCTATGGCCGGCGTCAGTTGGGCTGCAGGGTGCGCACGTGGTTGATCGCATCCCAACGCTGCCGTTCGTCTAGGTTCTCCCGCAGGGGGGGCATGGCCCCGATGCCGTTGCTGACTACCAGGCGAAACGTCGCGTCGGGGTAGCCCCGGAAGCGCGCTTCGGTGAGGTTGGCCGGCCGGCGTGCGCCTTCCCCCCAGAAGGCGGTCACTGGCCCATCGCCGGCGCCAGCGCCGTGGCAGGCGCGGCAGTGCAAGTCGTAGAGCACGGCGCCGCGTTGCAGCGACACTTCGTCGGCTGACACCGGGTTCACGGTGGTCGCGGGCGCGTCCAGGTATGCCGGTCGGCCAAAGGGCACCGCTTCAGGCGGCGCCGCCCAGCGCGGCCCTTCCTGCGGGCGCAGCGAGATCTGGTCCTCCATGAACAGGGTCAGGTCCACGGCGATCACTTCGTAGGTCAAGAGCAAGCCGACGGTCAGCGGCGCGGCCAGGATGGCCAGCGTGGTGAGGATGCGGCGGATCATAGGCTCCTCC
>JAAYZY010000113.1 GCA_012514615.1 Chloroflexota bacterium
CGTCGGCGTAGTCCAGCAGCAGGGGCGGGGCGCACCCCAGAGCGGCGCAGGCGCAGCGCAACTCGCCCTCCCGCAGCGCCCCCAACGCTTCCGGGTGGCAGAGGGGCGGCTCGCCGCAAGAGCCAGCCTGGCCGCGGGTGGCTGTGAGCACCTGCACTGGCGCGCCGCGCCTAGCCAGCAGCGCCAGCGTCCCCCCGCACAGGAACGTCTCGTCATCCGGGTGGGCAAAGACCGCCAGCAGACCGCTCATGGGGCTCCTCCTTCCTGAAGACGACTGGCGTACTCCCTCAGAAGACGGTCCAGCCGGCGGCGGGTCTGGCGCATGGTCACGGCCCAGGCCCTCAGGTGGTCCACCCCTTCTTCGCTGATCTCGTAAACCCGCCGGGCGGGGCCGCGCCCTTCCGTCTCCCAGGCCGAGCGCAGCAAGCCCGCCTCTTCCATCTGGCGCAACGTGCGGTAGAGCAGGCCCGGATCCACGCCAGGGATCTCGTCATCCTGGGCCAAACGCTCCATCAGCTCGTAACCGTGGCTGGGGCCCTGGCAGAGCAGCAGCAGCCACGGCTGCACGAACCCCCGCACTTGGCCCCCCAACGGGCAGCAAGACCTCCTCCTTCCGTGCCCCGATCCGTCACCGCACATGGCTCACCTGCCCCACTAGATGTCAAAGATCTCTATATAATGAAATCATATATACCACGCCAACGCCCCCTTGGCAACTGGGTCAGCAGCGGCGGCGCCGGCCCCCCTGACCCGGCGTCTGGCCCACTTGCGTCGGCGGCCGCTTTGCCCTATACTGCTGCCCAAGCACTCTGTACTCTGTGGTGGAAGCATGACCCAACCGATCCGTTACGTGCGGCCGTCGCAAGTCGATCCGCTTCGCCTACGCCTCTACCAACGGGCCATCTGGACCGCCATCGTCGGCAACGGCGTGCTGGTCTTGGCCAAGGGGGCCGCCGCCTGGCTGTCCGACAGTACGGCGCTGCTGGCCACCACCGTCGATTCGGCAACCGACCTGGCCTACACCCTGTTCATGGCCTGGGGCCTTTGGCGCAGCCAGCAGCCGGCCGACGATGGCCACCCCCAAGGGCATAGCCGCATCGAGCCGTTAGTCAGCACGGTGATCGCCCTGATGATGGGCCTGGCTGGGTCCGAGGTGGTGCGCCAAGCGCTGGACCGCCTGCGGGGCGAGCCGGCCATCTTCGCCTGGGGCTGGCCGGCGGGCATCCTGGTGGGCAGCGCGCTGGTGAAGGTGGCCATGTACCTGATGGTTCGTCGGTTGGGGCGCGAGGCTCACAGCCCGGCCATCATGGCCTCGGCGCAAGACAACCTGACCGACGTGATCTCGTCCGGCACGGCGTTGGTGGGCGTGCTGGCTGCCAGTTGGCTGCACCCCCAGGCCGACCCCCTGGCCGCTCTGGCGGTATCGGTCTGGATCTTCCGTAACGCCTGGGGCATCTTGGTGGAGAACCTGGGCTACCTCACCGGCCGAGCAGCCAAGCCGGAACTGCTGGAGCAGATCTGCGCCGCCGCCCGCCATGTGGACGGTGTGATGGGCGTGCATCGGGTCATTGCCGACTACTGCGGGCCCCAGGTGCGGGTGGAGCTGCACGTGGACCTGGATGGCGACATCCCGTTCAGGGACGCCCACCAGATCAGCAACGCCGTGCGCGACGCGGTGGAAGCGCTGGACGAGGTGGACCTGGCCTTTGTGCACCTGGAGCCGTCGCAGATCCACGAGGACGGGGGAGCACGAGAGGACGTATGGGGGTGACGGCGCGGGGAGGCCCAGCCCGTGGGCAACAGCGCCTCCGTTGACAAAGCCCCCGGCGGGTGCTACAATGCGGCCCACTCGACCCACCTAGCGTTCGGCGACCCGCACTGAAGGAGCGTATCCAACGGCGCCAAGACCCCTTCGCCGCCCCCTGTGGGGTGCGGCGCTGCTGCTTCTGGCCCTCTGGACCGCCCTGCTGCCTGCCCAGGCGGTCGGGGGCGTCATCGTGGTGACCAGCCCCGCCGACAGCGGCGTGGGCAGCCTGCGCGCCGCGCTGCAGGCCGCCCAATCGGGCGATCGCATCGTCTTCGACCTCGCCGCCTTCCCGCCGGGCAGCCCGGCAAGCATCGTGGTGCGCAGCGCGCTGCCCGCGCTGGGCGCGGGCAGCGTCATCCTAGATGCCAGCGGAGCCGGCGTGCGCCTGGACGGCAGCCAGGCCTCCGCGGGCACGTCCGGCCTGGCCCTGACCTCGGCCGGCAACACCGTGCGCGGCCTGGAGATCAGCGGCTTCCCCGGCCTGGGCCTGCGGGTCAGCGGGGCCAACAACCTGGTGGAGGCGAACCGCCTGCTGGGCAACGGGCAGGGCGGCGTGGCCATCGAAGGAGCGGGGGCCAGCGGCAACGTCTTGCTGGGCAACGCCATCGGCGTCACCGCGGCCGGTGAAGCCCGGGGCAACGGCGGGCCGGGGGTGCTCCTGCGGGGCGGCGCCCACCACAACCTGGTGGGCCAGAGCCGCAGCGAGGCCAACATCGTCGGGGCCAACAGCGGCGAAGGCCTGCGTCTGGAGGGGTCCGGCACCACGGCCAACCTGGTGCAGGGGAACTTCGTGGGCACAGACCGGGCCGGGCATGCCGGCCTAGGCAACGGCGGTTGCGGCATTGCTCTGACGAGCGGATCGGCAGAAAACAGGGTGGGCGGGGCCGGCTGGGGCCAGGGCAACATCGTCAGCGGCAACCTCGGCCACGGCCTCTGCCTGAGCGGGTCCGCTGTGCAGGCCAACCAGGTGGTGGGCAACCAGGTGGGCACCACCCTCAGCGGCCTCACCCCGCTGCCCAACGGCGGCGCCGGCGTGCGCCTGAACAACGGCGCCTCGGCCAACACCGTGCAAGACAATCTCATCGCCGGCAACACCGGCCACGGCGTGTGGATCGAAGGGCCGGGCACGCAAGCCAACACCCTGCTGGGCAACCGCATCGGCAGCAACGCCATCGGCGCGGCCCCGTTGCCCAACGGCGGCGCCGGCGTCGCCGTGGCCGGCGGCGCTGCTTTCAACATCGTGGGGCGGGTCAGCGAGGCGGAGCGCAACTTGGTGAGCGGCAACAACGGCCCGGGCATCTGGCTGCTGGGCGTCGGCACGACCCAAAACGTGGTGGCCGGCAACCTGGTGGGCACGGACTTCAGCGGCTTCGGGCCCTTGCCCAACAGCCAAGAGGGTCTGCGCCTCTCTGACGGCGCGGCCGACAACCTACTGCTCTTCAACTTGGTGAGCGGCAACTACGGAAGCGGCCTGCTCCTGAGCGGAGGGGGCACAGGAGGCAACCTGATCGCTGGCAACACCGTGGGGTCGGACCTGGTGGGGCTGGCCCCCCTGGCCAACCAGGGCCACGGCATCCACCTGGTCGGG
This sequence comes from Chloroflexota bacterium, assembly GCA_012514615.1. The sequence goes on from JAAYZY010000113.1 coordinate 3,396, forward strand.
GGCGCGTCCGGCAACCGCATCGGCGGCGAGGCGGCCCAGCTCCAAGCCCTGAGCGCCCACCTGGACGACGAAGGGCTGGCCAGCCAGGGCAGCATGGCCAACCTGGTTGGCCACAACGGCGGCGACGGTGTGCGCATCGAAGGGGCAGGCGCCACAGGCAACAGGCTCCAGCGCAACCGCATCACCGCCAACAACGGCCTGGGCATCCGCCTGCTGGATGGCGGCAACGGGGGCTTGGCCAGCCCGGCCAACCTGCAGGTGACTGCCTGGGCCGTGCGGGGGAACGCCTGCGCCGACTGCCTGGTAGAGCTATTCGCCGATGCGGCGGACGAGGGTGCCGTCTTCTTGGGCCAGGCGCAGGCCGATGGCAGCGGCGTCTTCGTCTGGAGCGGGCCCCGGCGCGGGCCGTGGCTCACCGCCACCGCCACCGACGGGACGGGCAACACGTCGGCTTTCTCGCAGCCGGCGGCGGTGGCCGGTCGGCTCGCCCTGCCGTTGGCGCTGGCTGGCGGCAGGTGACAGCGATGATCGAGCCTCGGGCATTGGGGAAGCAGGGCCAATGAACGCAGCCCACGAAAGCGACGCCTTGGAGGCCGAGGTGCAGCGGCACTACCACCGCAACTTCCTGGCCAACTTCGGCGACCTGAGCTTCTTCTGGTTCGGCAACACCTTCATCTCGTCGGCCACCATCCTCTCGCTCTACGTGGCCCGGGCCAGCGAAAGCGCCGTCCTGGTGGGGTTGGTGGCGGCCATCGGCTCGGCCTTCTGGTACCTGCCGCAGATCGTCGCCGCCAACTACACCGAGCGCTACCCACGGCGCAAGCCCATCGTTATCAAGATCGGGTTCTTCGCCGAGCGGTTGCCCATCTGGCTCATCGCCCTGTCGGCTTTCCTCATGGACCCGACGCGCCCCGGCCCGGCCCTGGCGCTGTTCTTCTTCGCCTACTCGTGGCACTCGTTGGGCGCGGGTACCCTGGGGCCGGCTTGGCAGGATCTGCTGGCCCGCACCATCCCGACCGAGCGGCGCGGCAGCTTCTTCGGCCTCTCCAACTTCACCGGCTCGGCCCTGGGCGCGGGCGGGGCCACGGTGGCCGGCCTGCTCTTGGCGCGCTTCCCGTTCCCCCAGGGGTTCGCTTGGTGCTTCCTCATCGCCGCTGGCACCATCCTGGTCTCGTGGGTCTGCCTGGCCCAGGTGCGGGAGCCCAACTACACCACCGCCAAGGAGCCGGTCTCTTTGGGCGTCTACCTGCGGCGGTTGCCCGCCGCCCTGCGGAGCGATCGCAACTTCTCGTTCTTCATCCTCAACCGCGCCGCCAACGGCGTGGGCCGCATGGCCACTGGCTTCTTCACCGTGTACGCCGTGACCCGTTGGGGCTTGCCCGACAGCGCCGCCGGCGCCTTCACCGTCTTGCTGCTCCTCTCTCAGGCACTGTCTTACCTGCTGTTGGGCTTCGTCGCCGATCGCTGGGGGCACAAGGTGGTGCTGGAGTTCGGCACCCTGTTGGCGGTGCTGGCCCTGGCCACGTGCTTGGCAGCGCCTTCGGTCGTGGTCTTCTACCTGGTCTTCGTGGCCTGGGGGATCAACACGGCGGCCGACACCCTCTCCGGCTTGATGATCACCCTGGAGTTCACCGGCCCGGAGAACCGCCCCACCTACGTGGGCCTGGCCAACACCACCACCGGCATCTTCAGCGCGGTCTCGCCGCTGGTTGGCGGCGTGCTGGCCTCGGTGATGGGCTACCGGGTTGTGTTTGTGATAGCTGGGGTGATGATGGTGATGGCCCTGGGGGTTTTGCACTGGCTGGTGCAGGAGCCGCGCCGGGCCGCCGCGGAGGCCAGGGCGGCCACAAGCTCAGTCTGATGGGGCGGTCGGCCGGGGTATCTCGGCCAAAGCCGTCGCCGCTGGCCGGGCCAGCACCGGCCCATCCCAGGCGCCCCAAGGTCGGTAGTAGACGGAATACCAACGCAGGGGGTCGCAGCGGGACACCCAGGGCACGGCGCCGAAATCCAGGATGAGGAACATGGGACCCATCCAGGGCCAATGCTCGCCGGCGTAGCGGTAGGCGGCCGCCAGGTGGGCTGCCTGTTGGGCCTCGCTCACTTCCATCCACGAATGCTCGTCCGGTGGGCAGTCGGCCGGCCGGTGCACGATCCAGCCCA
>JAAYZY010000114.1 GCA_012514615.1 Chloroflexota bacterium
AGCGGCACGTAGGTGGAGATGAGCTCCACCACATCGATGCGTTCCTTGATCTGGTCGGTGACGCTCATGATTGCCCCCAGGGTCCGGGAGATTATAGCAGAACAGCCCGGCCTGTCAATCCCTGGCGGCCAGGCCATCTAAGGCAAGTCTTAGATAGAATTGAGGCCCGGCCCATTGTCTTACGCCGTTGGGGCGGGTATAATAAGGACGCAGGCGTTGGTGCACTAACGCACTAACTGCCCGTTTGACGTCTGACCAAAGGGCGGCAGACGGGCCAGATTGTGCTAGAGTGAAGCAGGCGATGAAGCCCAAAGCAACCTTGCACTCCCCCACGGCGCAGCGGTATTGCGCCCAGCAGAACCAAGCGCAGTTACGGGGTCGCGCTCTCAGCGTGGTCTGGCCTTCTTCGCCTTGTGATTCAGCCTCTGCTTGGGCCCTGGGTCAACCCTGTGGGCCCTGTTGTTGCCCGCTCTTCCGGTTGGAAGGATCGGCCCTAGCCATTCCCGTCCTCACTCTCGCTGGAAACGGTCCCAAGCTCACCAGCTAGTCAGCCAAAGCCGACAGGAGATCCTGGATGGCGTCAGGAGACAACCTGAAAGGGGGTGATGAAAGGAGAATGCCATTTCGCTAGGCGAAATTGCACAGGCCGTGGGAAGAACGCTGTTGTCTGCCATTCTGTGTTTGCCACCAAAGGAGGTTCCCGCAATGAAGAGGTTCGTGTCCCTTGCCCTTAGCCTCGTCGTCATCCTTTCCATGCTCGTGGGCTGTACCCCGGCAGCCACGCCGGCCGCTGCGCCGACCCAAGCGCCGGCCGCTGCACCGACCCAGGCACCGGCCGCTGCGCCGACCCAAGCGCCGGCCGCTGCACCAACGCAACCGCCGGCTGCTGCAGAGCTGACCAAGGTGAGCGCCAGCCACCAGCCGTGTCTCCATGCTCTGCCCACCTACCTGGCCATGCAGAAGGGCTGGGACAAGGAAGACGGCCTGGAGATCGACTTCCAGTACTACCCCTCCGGCGCTCCCCAGAACGAAGCCCTGGCCTCAGACCAGTGGCACGTCGGCGCCGAAGGTTCCGTACCCACCATGCTGGCCGCCATCCGCTACGGCGCCTACATCATCGCCGTCTCCAACGACGAATCCGAAACCAACGACCTCTGGGTCCGCCCCGACAGCCCCATCCTCGGCGTCAAGGGCCACAACCCCGACTACCCAGACATCTACGGCTCGCCCGACACGGTCAAGGGTGCGACCATCCTCCTCACCACCGTTTCCACCGGCCACTACGCCGTCATCGCCACCCTGCAGGCCTTGGGCCTCAACGAGTCCGACGTTGAGCTTGTACACATGGAGCAGGGCCAGGCCTTGGCCGCCTTCGAAACCGGCCAGGGCGACATCGTCCAGCTCTGGGCGCCCTACGACTACCTAGGCGAGGCCAAGGGCTGGGTGAAGATGTCGTCTGGGCGCGCCGCTGGCGCCATCATCCCCGGCGGCGTCGTGGCCAGCAAGAAGGCTGCTGAGGAGCAGCCCGAGCTCGTTGCCCGCTGGCTCAAGCTCTACATGCAGGGCATCCGCGAGATGAAGGCCAACCCTCAGGGCTCCGGCGAGTTGCTGAAGAAGTACTACGCCGAAGACTGCAGCCTGGAGCTCACCGACGAGGCCATCAGCAAGGAGTTCACCCTGCGGCCGCTCTTCGACACGCCCCAGCAGATCGCCCTTTACATGAAGGACCCGGTGACCGGCGTGAGCCAGATCGAAGAGTGGTACGATGCTCTGGCTGACTTCTTCATGGAGCAGGGCCGCATCACCCCGGAAGAGAAGGAAGAGCTCTTCAAGGGCGGCTACTTCACCGACAAGTTCCTGAAGATGGTCCTGGAAATGGAAGCCCAAGAGGGCGTCCTGAAGTAAGAGCGTTACACACTGGGGGGCGGCGGCCTTGCCGCCCCCCAAGGGAAAGGTGCCAACGCTATGCAACAAGCCAAACGTGGTAAAGCCGCTGGCAGCCTGTGGTGGCTTTCTCTGCTAAGCCTGATTGTCTTCTTGATCCTCTGGCAGTTGTTGATGGACCTGCGCATTCTGGAGCGCTTGGACGTGGTGCGCAATGCCACGTACATCCTGGAGCGGCCCACCAAGATCGCCCAGCTTTTCGTGCAGAAGATGACCCAGGCCGCCCCCGACGGCGCCACCTTGCCCGACCACTTCCGCACCAGCTTCACCCTGGCCCTGACCGGCTACCTGGCCGCGGTGGTTGTCGGCGCGCCGTTGGGCCTGCTCATGGGCTGGTACCGGAGCCTCGACGGCGCCGTGCGGCCGATCTTCGAACTGGTGCGGCCCATCCCGCCCATCGCCTGGATCCCCCTCTCCATCCTCTTGCTGGGGATCGGTCTGCCGGCCAAGGCGTTCATCATCTGGCTCTCGGCCTTCGTGCCCAGCGTCATCAACTCCTACGCCGGCATCAAATACACCGACCCGGTGCTCATCAACGTGGCCACCACCTTCGGAGCCAGCCGTTGGGAGACCTTCCGCAAGGTGGGCGTACCCTGGGCCTTGCCCATGGTCTTCACCGGCCTGCGGCTATCGCTCAGCTCGGCCTGGATGACCCTGGTGGCTGCAGAGCTGCTGGCAGCCACGAATGGCTTGGGCTACATGATCCAGACGGGGCGGCGGCTTTCTCGCCCTGACGTGATCATTGTGGGCATGCTCACCATTGGGTTCACTGGCGCGGTGATGGCCCTGCTCCTGGAGCTGCTGGAGCGTCGGCTGACCCCCTGGAGGAAGTCATAATGGCCGTACAGACAACAAGCCAACCCCGTCAAGGCCTCAACATCCACTGGATGCGGCTTCTGCCCATCCTCTCGCCGGTGGTCCTCATTCTGCTGTGGCAGATCGTGGCCTGGGCGGGGATCGGGGGCGACCTGATGCCCTCGCCCATCAAGGTGGTTCAAGAGTTCTTCCGCATGCTGTTCAACAAGGTAGGGCGCTACCCCCTGTCGGGGCACGTCTACTGGAGCATGCGCCGGGTGCTCATCGCCTTCTTCATTGCCATCGCCATGGGCCTTCCGCTGGGCCTGCTGATGGGCTGGAGCCGCCGCTTTGAAGCCATCGTCAAGCCGATTTTCGAGATCTTCCGGCCCATCCCGCCCATCGCCTGGATCCCTCTGGCCATTCTCTGGTTCGGCATCGGCGAGACGCCCAAGGTCTTCATCTGCTGGGTAGGGGCGTTTGTGCCGGTGGTGATGAACGCCTACACCGGCGTGCGCTTCACCGAGTCGCTGCTTCTGGATGCCGGCCGTACCCTAGGGGCCAGCAACCGCCAGCTCTTCTTCGAAGTCGCCGTCCCTTCAGCCTTGCCGGCCATCTTCGCCGGCCTGCAAAACGGCCTGAGCCTTGCCTGGATGTGCGTGTTGGCCGCCGAGCTGGTGGGGGCCCGTGAAGGGGTAGGCTTCCTCATCGACACCGGCATGCAGCTCACCAACACCTCGATGGTCATCGCCGGCATGATCACCATCGGCGCGGTCGGGGCGCTCATCGCTACCGTGCTGCGCCGGATGGAGAAGGTCATTGCCCCGTGGCTCCGGGAGGCGGCAGAATGAACCCCAAGATCGTCTGCAGCAACCTCAGCAAGATCTTCCCCATGCGGGGAGGCGGCGAGCTGGCCGTGCTGGACGACCTCAACTTCGAGGTCAAGGAGAACGAGTTCTTGGTGCTGCTGGGGCCCG
>JAAYZY010000115.1 GCA_012514615.1 Chloroflexota bacterium
CCCCGAGACCACGCCCCTGAGCCCCCTGGCCCACGAGCGCTGGTCCCAGCCGGCCGGCCAGGCTCTGCCCCTGCTGTGGAAGCAGTGGCAGGGGAACTCCTGAGCCGTTAGGGCATGCGCAGCACCAGCCGCGCTTCCCGCCAGACATCCTCCAGACGGTAGTAGGCCCGCAGCTCGGGGGAAAGCAGATGCACCACCACCGCGCCATAATCCGCCACGATCCAACCCGATTGGGGGTCGCCCTCCAACCGCAGCAGCGGCTCGTCGGCCTGCTTGGCTTGGGTTCGCAGCTCATTCAACAGAGCGCCCAACTGCCGCCCCGTGGTGCCGTTGCAGATGACGAAGTAGTCCACCACCAGCGAAAGCTTGCTCACGTCCAGCAGGACGATGTTCTCGGCCTGCTTCTCCGCCAACCACTCAACGATCTGATCCGCCAGCGCTCTCGGTTCCAGGGGCAGCCTCCCTTTGCAGGTGATGATCAGGTGCAGATGGCGGCATTGTAGCACAAACACGGCGAGCCGGCAACCAAGCGGCGGCCGGCTTCAGGCTCTCCCAGCAGTAGTGGGAAGGTGGGCCGCGGTCCCCCTTGAGGGCCACCGCGGCCCACGGCGTCTCGGGCTACTCGTCGTCGGATACCACCGGCAGCAGACGGCCTTGCCACTGCGACCACAGGCTGCGGCCGATGGTGAACAGGGCGAAGAGCATCAGCGCCGCGGAGATGGGGCGGGTGAAGAAGATGAGCGGCGAGCCGTGGGAGAGGATGAGAGACTGCTTGAGGGACGTCTCCAGCATCTGCGCCAGCACGGTGGCCAGCACCATGGGCCCCAAGGGGAACTGCAACTTGCGCATCAGGTAGCCGATGACGCCGAAGATCAACGCCACCCACACGTCGAACATGAGGTAGCGCACAGCATACGCGCCAATCACCGAGAAGACAACGATCAACGAGCCCAAGATGGGGAATGGCAGAAGGGCGATTCGCGCCCACATCCCCACCAGCGGCAGGTTCAGCACCAGCAGCATGGCATTGCCTATGTACATGCTGGCGATCACCGTCCAGACCAGTTGGGGGTTCTCTTTGAACAGCATGGGCCCAGGCTGCAAGCCGTACATCATCAGCCCGCCCAAGAGCACGGCCAAAGCAGGCCCCGACGGAATGCCGAAAGCGAAGAGCGGCACAAAGCCGCCGCTGCAGGTGGCGTTGTTGGCGCCTTCTGCCGCCGCCACGCCGTCGATAGCCCCGTGGCCGAAACGCTCAGGCCGACGGGAGACGCGGCGTTCCACATCGTAGGCCACAAAGGTGGTCACCGCCGGGGCGCACCCGGGCAGCAGGCCCAGGAAGAAGCCGATGAACGACGAACGGATCATGGCCGCGGCGCTTTCCCGGATGTCTTGCCAGGTAGGCAGCCAGCCCAGCTTCTTCGTCTCGTAAATGTGGCTGACTCGCTGCTCCACGTTGACCAGCACTTCACCGATGGCGAAGAGGCCGATGATCACGCTGATGAAGTTCACCCCCGCCATCAGCTCCACCGAGCCGAAGGTCAGGCGCGCCGAGCCGGTCAGGGGGTCTAAGCCGATCGTCATCACCAGCAGGCCGAAGATCGCCGCCGCCAGCCCTTTGAGCAGGGCGCGGCCCGACAGGCTGATGACCAGGCTGAGCCCCATGAACATGAGGGCGAAGTACTCCGGCGGGCCAAAGGAGAGGGCCACGCTGGCCAGGGCCGGCGCGAAGAAGGTCAGGCCCACCAGGCCCAGTGTGCCGGCCACAAACGACGAGATGGCCGAGATGCCCAAGGCCGGCCCGGCCCGACCCTGCTTGGCCAGCTCGTAGCCATCGATGGCGGTGGGCACCGACGAGGCCTCGCCGGGGATGTTCACCACGATGGCGGTGGTGGAACCGCCGTACATGGCCCCGTAGTAGATGGCCGCCATCATGATCAACGCTGGGGCCGGCGGCAGCACCAAGGTCAGCGGCAGGAGGATGGCGATGCCCGACGTGGGCCCGATCCCCGGCAGCACCCCC
>JAAYZY010000116.1 GCA_012514615.1 Chloroflexota bacterium
GCGCGAGATCATCGGCCCCCTGGGCATCGGCAAGGTGCTGCGGGAGCTGGACCCGACGCAGATGAGCGGCAGCCTCATCGCCATCCCCCTGGCCAATATGAGCGCGTTCGAGTTCGCCGAGCGCAACTCGCTGTGGGACGACACCAACATGGAGGACGTGGGCGAGGGTCGGCCCGACGGCTCCCTGACAGAGCGGTTGGCCTACCGCATGTTCCACGACTGCATTTTCCAAGGCGATGCCTACATCGAGATCCACTCAGCCAGCGCCCCCACCTTCGTGTGGTACACCATCTACCTGGGCCGCCTGGAGGGGGCCGCCCCTGAGGTGACAAGTCGGAGCCGTCAGATGGCCCTGGCCTGGGGGCTGGAGCAGGTCTGGGCCTCTTCGCCCTGGTCTGACGAGACCAAGATCGTGGCCATGCACCACGGCATCCCGGCCATCATGCCGGAGATCGGCGGCGGGGCCTCGTTCTTCGTCAATGGTGAAGAGCAGATTGCCACCTGCGCCCGGGGCATTGTCAATGTGATGAAGCTCATGGGCATCCTGCCCGGGCAGATCGAAACCGAGTCGCCCAAGGCCACGGTGTGGGATGTGCCATTCGAGTTCTTCAACGATGGGCAGGGCGGGCTGATGCTGGCCAAGGCCAAACGCGGCCAGAGGCTGAAGAAGGGCGACCTCTTTGCCGTGAAGTACGACCCCACCACCGGCGAAGAGATCGAACAGGTCCTCTGCCCCGGCGAGGGCACGCTGTTGAACACCGGGTTGATCTGGCCCCACGTGCGCGGCAAGCAGTTCCTGGGCGTGCTGGGCCACCGGCTAGAGGAGGTCGACCTCACCACGCACACGTGGGAGTTCTAGGGCGGTTCCGTGGCCGACGCGCCGCGCGGGACGGCCTGAGCAGGGGCAAGGGATGGCAAGCAACCCACAAACACAGGTCTTGGTGATCGGCAGCGGGCTCTCGGGCCTGGCCTCGGCCCTGCTGCTGGCCGACTGGGGCTATGGCGTGGCCCTGGTCGAGCGCGGGGCGTCCATCGGCGGCTCCTTCCACCTGCTGGACCGCACCTTCCCTACCGACTCCTGCGGGCTCTGCTTCTTGGAGCCGGGCCCTGCGCCGGCCTACTGCCCCACCCTGGAGTGCGGCCGCCACCCCAACCTGCGCCTGCTGCCCCTGACCGACGTGCTGCGGGTGGAGGGGCAGGCCGGCGATTTCGCAGTGGCCCTGCGCCGCCGCCCCCGCTACGTGCGGGAAGATCGCTGCAACGGCTGCGGGCTGTGCGCCCAGGTCTGCCCGGCCCAGCGCCCCGACCTCTACGAGGGCAGCCTGGCCCCCCAGCGGGCCATCTACGCCCCGCCGGCCCGGGCTATGCCCAGCGCCTGGGCCATCGACCCGAACGCCTGCACCCGCTGCGGGGCCTGCGTGCCGGCCTGCCCTCGCGGGGCCATCGACCTGGAGACGCCGGAGACGCTGGAGACGCTGCAAGTGGCCGCGTTGATCGCCAGCCCCGGCTTCACCCCGTTCCACCCCGCGGGCAAGCCGGAGTACGGCTGGGGCCGCCTGCGGAATGTCGTCAGCGCCATCCAGTTCGAACGTCTGCAGAGCCTCTCCGGCTCCAGCGGGGGGCGGCTGCGTCGGCCCAGCGACGGAGAGTCGGCTCGGCGCATCGCCTTCATCCAGTGCGTCGGCTCGCGGGACGAGCAGGCCGGGCGGCCCTGGTGCTCGTCGGTCTGCTGCATGTACACCGCCAAGCAGGCCAGCCTGGCTCTGCAGATGGCGCCGGACAGCGAGGCCCACGTCTTCTTCATCGACCTGCGCACCTTCGGCAAGGAGTTCGACGCCTACCAGGGCCAGGCCGAGGCGCGGCCACGCTTGCACTACCACCGCGGCCTGGTCTCAGCCCTCAGGGAATCGCCGGACGGCCAGGTGGAGGTGGTCTACGGCGGTGCGGGTGGCCGCACGGAAGCGGCTCAGTTCGACCTGGCCGTGCTGGCCGTAGGCCTGGAACCGCCGGCCGGCGCGGCCGACCTGGCCGCGGCACTGGGCATCGGCCTGGATCCTTGGGGCTTCCCCCTGGCCGCGCCTTGGGACCCCCTGGCCACTTCCCGGCCAGGCGTAGTGGCCGCCGGGGCCTTTCGGGAGCCGAAGGACATCCCCGACACGGTGACGGAGGCCGCCGCCGCGGCCGGCGCGGCGGCGGCCTGGGTGGGGCCGCCCCAGCCGGCCTCGGCGCTGGTCGGCATCGAGCCGCGGGCCTGGGATGACGAGCCGCCCCGCACCGGCGTCTTCCTGTGCGCCTGCCAGGACCTGCGGGAGGGGCTGCCGCTGGAGCGCCTGGCGGAGCAGGCCGCGGCCCTGCCTGGCGTGGCCCATGTGCGCCTGGTGCCCGACCTCTGCCACAACGGGAACCTGGATGCCCTGCTGCAACCGGTGGCCGAACAGGGGTTGAACCGCATCGTAGTGGGCGGCTGCTCGCCGCGGGAGGTCGAGGCGGCCCTGCGGGGAGTGGCGGAGCGGGCGCGCCTGGCCCCTGCCTGCGTCGAAGCGGTGAACCTGCGGGAAGGCTGCGCCTGGCTCTACCCGGGGCAGCCAGGGGTCGCCCAGGCGCAGGCCCTGGGCATGCTGCGCATGGCCGCGGCTCGCCTGCAGCGTCTGCCAGACCTGCGGCGCTCTACCCAGCCCACGGCCGCCCGGGGCCAGGCCGTCCCTGGCGGCTCTGCAGCGTTGGTGCTGGGGGGCGGCGCCGCCGGCATGACCGCCGCCCTGGCGCTGGCCGGCTGGGGCGTCCCCGTGCACCTGGTGGAGCAGGCGGCGGAGCTGGGGGGCCTGCTGCGGCGCATCGGCCGCACCGCCGACGGCCAACCGGTGCAGCCCTTCTTGGCGCGACTGCGCAGCCAGGTGCAGGCCGCCAGGGGAATCGCTCTGCACTTGGGGAGCCGCCTGACCCAGTGCCAAGGCGACGCCGGCAGCTACCGCAGCCGCCTGGAGGGCCCGGACGGCAGCGAGACCTGGGTAGAGCACGGCGCAGTGGTGGTGGCTGTGGGCGGGCAAGAAGGCCAGACGACGCTCTACCGCCGGGGGGCGCACCCGGCGGTGCTCACCCAGCCAGAGATGGCGCAGCGGCTGGACGGTGGGACCTTGGGCGACCCGCAGCGGGTGGTGATGGTGCAGTGTGCCGGCCAGCGGGGCCAAGAGCGCGAAGGCTGCAGCCGCTTCTGCTGCACCCAGGCGGTGGCCAACGCCCTGGCCCTCAAGGCCCGCTTCCCGGGGTGTCAGGTGGTGGTCTTCTACCGCGACCTGCGCACCTACGGCCTCAAGGAGCGGCTCTACCGCCAGGCGCGGGAACAGGAGGTGCTCTTCCTGCGCTACGAGGCCGACCAGCCGCCGCAGGTGGAGGAGGTGGAAGGCGCGCTGTGGGTGGCAGCCCACGACCCAGAGCTGGGGCGGCCTTTGCGACTGCCAGCCGACTGGGTGGTGCTGAGCAGCGGCGCGCAGGCCGGGCCTCACGCCGACCTGGCCGCAGCCCTGGGGGTGCAGCTGGACACGGCCGGCTACTTCCAGGAAGAGCACCCCAAGATGCGGCCGGTGGACCTGGGGCGGCCAGGGATGTTCGTCTGCGGCC
>JAAYZY010000010.1 GCA_012514615.1 Chloroflexota bacterium
CATCCTGGAGCAGGTCTATGGGGATGCCCAGGTGACCGACCCGGCCAACCTGGAGCAGCTTTTGGCCGCCCTGCCGGCGGTGGCCGGGCGCGTTCTGGATGCTGCGCCGGCCCAAGAGGGCTTCCGCGAGACCGCTTGGTGGCAGCACACACGGCAGGAGATCGTGCAGAACGTGCGCAGAACCCTGGAGCGATTGGCCGATCTGCCGGGAGACTACCTGCCTTGGGGGCAAGAGGTGCGCTTCTTCGGCCCTCAGAGGCTGCAGATCGAGGCAGACGGCGAGGTGTTCGGAGTGCATGGCGTCATCGACCGGGTAGACCGCGCCGCCGATGGCTGCCTGCGCGTCGTAGACTACAAGACGGCTGGGCCGTCGGCGTTCGGGCCTGGGGCCGTCCACGAGGGGAAGAAGCTGCAGCTGCCGCTCTACGCCCTGGCCGCTCGCGAAGCGCTGGGGCTGGGCGAGCCGGCCGAGGGGTTCTACTGGCATGTCCAACAGGGCGAGGCCAGCGGCTTCAGCCTGGCCTCCTTCCCTGGGGGGCCGTTGGCGGCCATGGAGATGGCAGTGGCTGCGGCTTGGAAGGCGGTGCAGGGGGCGCGGCAGGGCCGCTTCAGCCCCCACCCACCGGACGAGGGTTGCCCCAGCTACTGCCCGGCTGCAGCCTTCTGCTGGCACCGCCACAGCAGGGGAGGTTGACAGGATGCATCCCATTGTGGCGCAGCTGAGCCCCAGCTCCGAGCAGCGGCCGGCCATTGCCGCCCGCGGCGTCGACGTGCTGCTGACCGCCGGCGCGGGGACAGGCAAGACGCGCACCCTGGTGGCCCGCTACCTGGCGGCTCTGGCCGATGGCCTGCCCATGCGTTCCTTGGTGGCCATCACCTTCACCAAGAAGGCTGCCCGGGAGATGCGCAGCCGGGTGCGTCAAGAGATCCGCCGCGCCCTGGCCGCAGGCCTGGTTGCCGACGAGCATCGTCGGTGGCGGGAGTGCTACACCCAACTGGATGCCGCCCGCATCGGCACCATCCACAGCCTGTGCGCCGAGATCCTGCGCTCCCACCCGGCCGAGGCTGCCATCGATCCGCGTTTCGATGTGCTGGACGAGGGCTTGGGCAACTTGCTGCGGCGGCAGGCCCGGGATGAGGCTTTGGTCTGGGGCGCGGGGCAAGCGGCGGCGCAGGGTTGCTTCGCCCTGCTGGGGGAGCGGGGCCTGGCCCGGGCCCTGGACGTCTTGTTGGGGCAGCGGCTGGAGGCCGAGGCCGCCTTCGCCGCCCTGCCTGACGACGTGCTGGCCCACTGGCAGCGCTTGCTGGACCAGCATCGCCGGCAGCGGCTGCGGCAGCTCACGAACGACCCGCAGTGGGCGACGGCTTGGCACGTGCTGGGGAGCAGCGCCGCGACCGACCCCAACGACCTGCTGGAGATCCAGCGGCAGGCCGCCCTGGCTGCGGCTGCCGCAGCCCTTCGGGCGGCCGACCTGGCGGCGGAGGTGCAGGCGTGGCAGGCTCTCACCGAGATCAGGCTGACCGGGGGTCGTAAGGCGGCGTGGCCCGGCGGCAAGGCTGAAGTGGACGAGGTGAAAGCGGCTCTGTGCACGACCAGGGTGGGGTGGAAGGAGGCGGCCCAGGCGCTGAGCTGGGCGTTGGGGCCGGCCGACGAAGTCAGAGCGGCGGCGCTGCCAGGCCTGGCAGCGTTGTTCTGTCAGGCGGCCCGCTCCTACCATCGCCTGAAAGAGGAACGCAACGCCCTTGACTTCGATGACCTGGAGAGCGGGGCTCTAGCCTTGCTGCGGGACTGCCCACCAGTGCGCCAGCGCTGGCAAGAAGAGGTGCAGGCGGTGCTGGTGGACGAGTTCCAAGACACCAACGCTCGCCAGCGCGACCTGGTGCGCTGGCTCGACGGAGGGCGCGGCATCCTCTTCCTGGTGGGCGACGCCAAACAGTCTATCTATCGCTTCCGGGGGGCGGATGTGAGCGTCTTCCGCCAAGAGCGGGAGCGGGTGGCTCAGGCTGGCGGCCAGAACCTAGCCATGGGCACCTCCTACCGGGCCCATGCTGGCCTCATCGAAGGGCTCAACGACTTGCTGCGCCCCATCTTGGGGGAAGAAGCAGATGCGCAACGCCCCTGGGCGGAACCGTTTGCTCCGCTGCACCCGCAACGCCAGGCGGCCAGCCAGGGGTTCGCCGCCCCCCACGTGGAGCTGCACTTGGCCGTGGGCAGCAAGGGGGAAGGGGCGCTGGAGCGCGCCGCGGATGCGTTGGCGGCGCGCCTGGCGGCCTGGGTGGCGAGCGGCGCCATTCGGGTGGGCAGCGGTTCCACGGCCCGCCCCCTGGCCTACGGCGACGTGGCCATCCTCTGCCGTTCGGGCGCCTCGTTCCCGACCTACGAGGATGCACTGGAGCGGACCGGAGTGCCGTTCCTCACCGTGGCCGGGCGTGGCTTCTACGACCGGCCGGAGATCCGCGACCTGCTGAACGCTCTGCAAGCCCTGGCCGATCCCACCGACGACCTGGCCCTGGTGGGCCTGCTGCGCTCGCCGGCTCTGGCCCTCTCCGACGCCGACGTCTTCCGCCTCTGGGATGCGCACCAGCAGGCCGGCGTGGCGCGGCCGTTCTGGGCGTTCTTGCAGCAGGCGGCCGAGCAGGCGGGGACTGAGGCGTCCTTGCGGCGGGCAGTGGCTCTCATTGGGGGGCTGCAGAGCCAAGCTGGGCGCGTGGCTGTGGGCGATCTCCTGAAGC
>JAAYZY010000117.1 GCA_012514615.1 Chloroflexota bacterium
CACTGGTTTCGCGGTCTGGGTCGCTTGATCGCGAGCATTCGGCCAGACATCGTGCACATGGAAGAAGAGCCCTACAACCTCGCCACGGCGCTGGCCCTGCGGGCGGCCAAGCGGGCGGCGGCGCGCACCGTTTTCTTCACCTGGCAGAACCTCAACCGGCGCTACCCCCTGCCCTTCCGCCTGCTGGAACGGTACTGCTACCGCGCCGCCAACCACGCCATCGCCGGAAACCGCGATGCCGAGAGGGTTCTGCGGGCCAAGGGCTATGCCGGACCGATCGCCGTCTTGCCCCAGTTCGGCGTCGACGAGAACCGCTTCCGGCCCGGCAGTGGACGCCCGCCCGTCTTCAACATCGGCTACGTGGGCCGATTCGTGCCCGGGAAGGCCGTCGACCTGCTGCTGCGCGCCGCTGCCGGCCTTCCCGGAGAGTGGCGGCTGAGCCTCCTCGGCAGCGGTACCGAAAGGAAGGCTCTGGCCCGCCTGTCCGGCGAACTCGGAATCGCCGATCGTGTCACCTGGCAGCTCCCCGTCTCCTCCGGCGAGGTGCCCCGCCATCTGCAGGGACTCAGCTGCCTGGTGTTGCCGTCGATCTCGCTGCCCAACTGGGTGGAGCAGTTCGGCCGCGTGCTCATCGAGGCCATGGCCTGCGGCGTGCCGGTGATCGGCTCCGACAGCGGCGAGATCCCCCACGTTATCGGCGATGCCGGCCTGGTATTCAGCGAGGGAGATGCCGGCGGCCTACGCGACCACCTGGCCCGCCTGCAAGCCGAACCAGGACTGGCCGAGGCTCTCGGGGAGCTCGGCCGGCAACGAGTGCTGGAGCACTTCACCCAGGCGAGTATCGCCCGGCGCACGGCAGCCGTCTACGCCGAGATGATGAGCCGGCGCTGAGGGCGGAGCCGCAAAGCCCACACCCCCGCCATACCGCCGGCCACGGCCAGCCCCAACAGGCCCAACCACGGCTGCCGGTAGACCGTCCCCAGAAGCAGTGACGCCTGGCCGGCGGTGTGCAGCGCCCCAGCGTACAACAGCCACACACGGCGCGCCCGCGCCAGGACCTGCACTACCAACACCGACAGCCCTGTCTGCAGTGCCACCAGCGCCGTGCTCTCCAGGCTGCCCAGCAGCGGTCGCCACGTCTCCATCGTGGCAACCTCCCGCTGCACCGCCAGTATGTCCATGGTCTCGCGTGGGGTCAGGCCGAGCGCGTAGGGGTTCAGTTGGGGAAGAAGCAGCGTGTTGCCGAGGTCCACAAAGGTAGGAAGTGCCGACAGGGCAAGGACCTGTACCGCTCCATACCCGAGACCGAACAGCACCGCTCGTGACCAGGTACGGTGCGGTCCGGTGAGCAAGCGCCGCAGACCAAGGTAGCGGCCGGACTGCTCCACTGCGGCTGTCAGCATGGCCAGGCCGATGGCCCAGAGGGCGAGGCCGAGGCCGGCTTGCCCCTCGACCCAGCGGGCGCCCGCGTGCGTGATCCAGTTCACCACGGGCAAGAGCACCAGCAAGCCCGCGATGAAGAAGGTGAAACCGCCGTACCCGAAGGACTCCCAACCCAGGTGGAGCCGCCGTAAGGCCCAACGTGCGGCCAGCAGGGGGAGCCCTACTTCCAGCACGATGGCTGCCAACTGCGCCAGCACCAGGGACAGCCGCATGACGTCGTCAGGCCCGCCCGGCCCCGGTCACGCCCGCCAGGTGCGGCCCAGCCGCCAGCCGGCGATGGCTCCGATGACCGCGGCGACCGCTCCCAACGTCCACAGCAGCGGACGAGCGC